>NZ_RZPL01000215.1:0-7838 GCF_004022805.1 Mesorhizobium sp. M7A.F.Ca.CA.002.04.1.1
ATCCGCAACATCGTAGAGATGGGCGTCGACGATTGGCCCCCGCCCATAGAGCCCCGAAAGGTCAAGGCCTTGCGAGGACGCGTTCTTCAAATGATGGGTTTTGCCTGTCGGCTTGGGCAATCCGAATATTTGGCTGAAGACGATGTCATGGAACACGAATTGACCGAAATAGGTAAAGCCGGCTGGTGTAGGGCTGAGATCACTGCCTTCAAGTCCATCGGTCGGGCCGACCATTTCCGCCGTGATGTCCAGCAAGCCCGCCTTGGTGCGGTCGATGGCGCTCTCGTCTTCGGTTGCGTCAAACAAGGCGATCGGCATGTCCGCCAGGGACGGGAAGAGCCTGATGCCTCTCAAGGTCGGCTTGTCGTTGAGGCCGTCGTCTGAATTCTGGTTTGACCGGTTCGGTATGTTGGCGGCTTCGAAGGAGGACGTTTCGCCGTGGAGCATCGAAGTAGACCTCGTTTTCCAGAAGGATGAATGCGGCCAGGCGAGTAGCTTGGCATGAATCCGGGAGTAGAAACAGACTTGCCCGTCGGTGGTCTGAATGGCGCGGCCCCAGAGCAGAGCGACATTGCCGAGGCGATCATGACACTGACGGATCGAGCTTCGGGCCCGCCGAGACGGCGGTGAACAGCACACAGGACAGAATGACGCCCGCACCCAGAAGCCCGTCGGGCGAAAGCCGTTCACCAAGCAGAGCGGCAGCGGAAATGGCGGCGAACACACCCTCTCCGCTGCAAATCACCGCCGCATGGGACGAAGTGGTGTAGCGCTGTGCAGAAGTCTGCAGGCAAAAGCCGACAGCGGTCGAGAACACACCAAGCGTGATGAGTTCTGGCCATGCTGCCATAATTGCCTGAAATGTCATTGTGCCCTGCAGGGCGAAAGGTAGCGTGGCAACGGCCGTGCCGATGAACTGTGCGGCCGCCGTCGCGAAGGGATGGCCATGTGCCTGCACATGCCGCCCGAGTTCGACCGTCCATACTGCAAAACAGATTGCAGTCAGGACGGCGAAAGCGTCGCCGGCGGTTGCCGAACCATTGAAGCCGCCCGCCAGGAGAGCCGATCCCACGACCGTCAGAATTGCGACGAATAGGATCAGTGCACTTGGACGCTCCCTCATGATCAGCCATGCGGCGATCGGCGTGATAACAGTGGAAGCGCTGATAAGGAGGCTCGAGTTCGTCACCGTCGTGCTGACATAGGACAATTGCTGGACCACACAGCCGAGAGCAAAAAGCAGAACCACTCTCGCCACACTTGGAAACCAGCCGGTGTTGGTTTCGGGGTCGCGCTCCCGCACCGCGAATGGCAACGTCACCAGTCCGGCGATCACGCTGGTCAGGAAAACAACCGCCATGGGATCGAGGTGGGCCAGTATGGTCTTGTGGGACACATTGCCCACTCCCCAAATGAGCGCAGCAAGCATTAGCAAGGAATTTGCCTTGAATCTGGACATGATTGATCGCATCACCACAGCGGGCAATGGCTCCAACGGTTTGTGATCGGGTTTGAAAGCGATGATCGGGGCCGACGGACCCCGTCATCGTCGAGGTGGCTGGTGTTGCGCGGAAGAACGCGTCTTTTGGTTCGCGATCTATCCGGGGCCAGCACTCGATATATGTGATCTGCGCAAGACGGGGATGGTGGGCAGCAGGACGGGCGTTGGCGGTTCGTTCTGCTCGAAACTGACGCTGCGCTGAAGAAGCGGAAGGATGGCCTCCGGGGTTGCCGAAACCATTTGCGTGCATCGAGTTGACGAGTTCATGAAGCCAGCCTCGGACATGCTCTCGAAGACGCCGAGAAGTGGTGACCAGAAGCCTTTGAAATTCGCCAGGACCAGCGGCTTGCAGTGCCTTTCCAGCTTGCGAAGCGTCATGACCTCGGTCAGTTCCTCAACGGTTCCGATGCCGCCAGGCAAGGCTACAAATGCATCCGCGTAGTCAAACATGAGCTGTTTGCGGATACTCATGTCGGGAACTGAAATCGTCTGGCATCCCGATAATAGCATTCTCATCCGCTCGATCAGGAACTGCGGGGTGATCGCGATCACGGTTCCACCCCCTTCTGCTGCGGCAATAGCCACCTGGCCCATCAGGCCATCACAGCCACCGCCATAGACCAGGCGAATACCTGCTGCGGCTATCGTCTCGCCAAGGATGGTGGCGCAACGGGCGTGGTCGGGATCGTTGCCAAGCATGGCGCCGCCGAAAACGCAGATCGTGCCGATGCGTCGCTGCAAGGGATAGGAGCGGCCGATCTGTTCTGCGGAATTGTCGGATGATGATCCAAACATGGTGTCTCTCCAAATGAGGTTGGAATAGCGAAGCTTGATCAGCCGGCGGAATGATCGCGGGCTGCGCGAGGTTGGCTCGATCGGAACAGAAGCAGGTCAGCCCAGGACCAGAGCAGGTAACAAACGAGAAGGCTGGCGGGCGTAGACCAATGCTGTGGCTGTTCGACTTCGAATTTGAACAGCGATGCACAGAGTTCTGTCCCGGCGGCGATGAGGGCCGGCAGCCGGCTGAGAAGGACCATGACGCGAAACGGGTCGGGGCCGTATTCCGACAAGTTGAGGATCCGGACACCGGGTCGGTGGCAAGCACTGCCGAATTTTCCAACGGAATGAAGCAGGCCCGATGTCAACGCCAGCAACGGATGGCCAAGTTCAAACAGGGCCAGGCCAAGGCAACCGGCACCAACGCCGGACAGGAAATCACCCAGGCGGTTGAGATTTTCCCTAGGCTTGAGACGTCCGTTCCAGGCGCGATGGTAGATCTCGCCGCTGGCGAAGAAGATCGCCGTCGCCGAGGTCATTGCGATCGCAGCGAAATTGCCCGTCAAATAATGGCTGATGGCGGCCGGCGCGCCTGTCCAGAGGAGTTGGTTCAGATCGCCGGATACGAGAATCTGCGCCGTAATCCCCTGACAAAGACCAATGAGGTTGCCGACATTGTAGGCTCCCCCAGGGCCAGACATCCGTGCCGTTAACGCGCTGCGCCAAGCAAGGAGGCGCGGAGACCGAACCGTGAAGGATGAGGCTGTTTCGCGAGCTGAAATTTCGACTGGGGCTACACGCAGCGGCTTATTGATGTTGAGCGTCATGTCGGGTTCCTCCCTTATGACGCATGCTTTGCAGTGCTCCGCGTGATCTCAACGTGAATTGCGCTGGAATGGGTCCGTCCAGGCTAACAGGCAGATCGCATTGGCGGTTCCTGCAAGGTGACGGTTGATCTACTTCTCTCAATTGCCTCGGCCAGCCTTATCCCGCGGCGAGCTTCTGTGTCGGCGGGGCCTTGCAGCCCTGGCCGACGACATTGTCTAAGCGGATCGCCTGCCGAGCCTCCATTGACAGCCATCCGGATGCACGGGCCGCGAAGACCGGAAATCATCTCTCGACGATCATGCGAAGACACCGGGGAACGATGATCGTTATTTCACGCTGAATTACGCTGAGTTGCCCAACATCACAGCCGCAACGCCAGACTGACATCCGCAAAAGGCTGAGCGGTCGAACCTGAACCTCAACTGAATCCAAGGATGGAATTCGATCATGCTACGCAGCTTGACGAAAACATTCACCGCCATCTCGACAATCGCCGTTCTCATGGCACCTCTGATGACTCCCAATGCGGCCTACGCGAACAGCACCACCGTTCCGCGCAAATGCATAAACGGCGTGGCAAGGTGCGCATCTCGCTATCCAGCAAGCTTTCGAGACCACCCATTTCAATTCAGCGGGACAGTGCAACGCACCTTACTCCCGAGGTTGGCGCAACGCTCTCCGGGTCGGCATCCATCTCAAGCTCCTTCGAACGCCCGGCTTGTCTGAGGGTCTTCACAAAATGTTACGTAAGGGAACGTTCGCGCCTGACTCTTCTTAGGCAATCGAGGCGGTTGTCGCCTCGTGCATTGTGAAGGAGAAGAAGAATGCCCAATCAAGGTGGTAGCCACGAACAGCATGTGAAGGCAGGCCAGCAGAGCCACAAGAATGCCGACAATAAAAACCGTCAGCAACAGCAGGCCGCTGGTGGTGGTCAACGGCAGCAGGGCGATGGATCCGGCATGCGTGGTGGAACCCACGAACAGCACGTGAAAGCTGGCGAACAAAGTCACAAAAACCGCTGATCGCGGGTGATTTCAGCAGACCCACCCCGAAGTATCGGGGTGGGTCTGATTGCATCTGAAAGAGGTGCTATCGACGACGCTGCGGTTAGGGTCGCGAAAGTCGCCCCGGCGACTTTGCCGGGGCGACTTCAGTCAGGACGCCCAGTCAGGCAGCTTGCTCCAGGGCGCGCTCATTGACACCGCCTTCGCCCAGCCCGGAAAGCGCTTCGTCCGTCGCGACCTCCTCTTTCAATGTCTCGTTGAGGAGCTTGACCACGTCGCTCTTGCCAAGCTGTTCAGCCCACGCGACCAACGTGCCGTAGCGCGCGATTTCATAATGTTCGACGGCCTGTGCCGCGCCGACCAGCCCAGCATCCAGGGCTGGGTCGCCCTTGTATTCGTCGAGAATTTCCGACCCTTCCTCAAGAATGCCGTCGATCGCCGGACAGGTTTTGCCGCGCGCCGGTTTGTCCATAAGTTCGAACACTTGCTCGAGCCGATCAACCTGGCCTTCGGTTTCCATGCGATGTTTTTCGAAGGCCGCAGCCACCTCCTCGGATTCGGCGCCCTTTGCCATCTTCGGCAAGGCCTTGAGTATCTTCTTTTCAGCGTAGTAGATGTCCTTCAGCCCATCGAGGAACAAAGCCTCCAGTCCCTTGGTCGTCGCTCTTTTTGCAGTCGCCATGATTTGTCTCCCTTGGATTGTCGTGAAAGCTCACCGGCGGTGTAGCCATGGACTAACTTTCCATGGAAGCAGTTGTTCCCTGGGGGCGACGTGGAAGGGCAGCGCGTCGAACACCGCTTTTATCGAGGGCCGATCGACATCAAAAGGCGATGGACGATGACGGTGTGAGAGCCGCCGGCAGGGGGGACGGAAAGCACCGGGGTTCGTCGCGCTGTATGGAGTAGATGGTGAAAAGAGATACTTCCGATGGGTTCATATACGAAATCATATTTACATATAAAACAAATCATGATGATCTTGCTGTCGTGCAACGGCGGCTAAGGTGGTCGGTTCCGGCGTCCGTCGCCGAGCCTGAATGCCAGCAGATGATCGTGCACAATGAAATCAAAGATGATGTCGCGGTCGAGTGAGCCGTGCATTGGTCGGATGTAGGGAGTGCGGCATGCCCTTTGATGTCATCGTTGTCGGAGCCGGCGCAGCCGGGGCTGTCCTTGCCGCCCGGCTCACCGAAGATGCGGCCACGAACGTGCTTTTGCTGGAAGCGGGGCCGGACTACCGGAGCGGCGAGCAACCTGCCGAGATGGCGAGTCCAAATCCCTTCAACCTGCTGCTTCCCGATCATTTTCAGCAACAATATATGTACCCCGACCTGATGGCTCGCCGCACCAAGCGGCAGGAGCATCGGGTCTACTGGCGCGGCAAGGGGCTTGGCGGTTCGACGGCCGTCAATGGGCAGATTGCCATTCGCGGCGTGCTCCATGCCTTCGACCGCTGGGAGGAAATCGGATGCAAGGGCTGGTCGGGAGCCGACGTGCTGCCCTTCTTCCGCCGGCTGGAGGATGACCCGATCGCGGCTAATTTTCACGGCAGCGATGGCCCGATTCCGATCTACCGCGCGCCTGTCGAAAGCTGGGGAAGCGTCGACAAGGCCATGCGCCAAAGCGCGATGGCCCTCGGCCATCCCTGGCATGACGATCTCAATGCTCCGGATGCCGAAGGGGCTTGCACCTATCCCATCAACAGTCGAGCCGGCAAGCGCGTGTCGGTCAATGACGGCTATCTGGAAGCTGCCCGCGACCGGCCGAACCTCACCATCATCGGGCAGGCGACGGTGGACAAGGTGCTTTTCGATGGCAAGAAAGCGATCGGCGTTTTGGCCATCGTGGCCGGTCAGGTTCGCAAATTCGAGGCGCCGCTGGTCATCGTCTCGGCCGGCGCCATCCACTCTCCAGTCATCCTGCAGCGCTCGGGCATCGGTCCGGCGGCTCTCTTGAATCGAAAGGACATCGAGGTGCTTGCCGACCTGCCGGTCGGCGAAGGTTTCTTCGACCATCCTTATTGCCGCATCGAACTGAAGCTGAAGCCGGAATTCAAGGCGACCGATGTCGACGCGCGGCATACCAACTGCTGTGTGCGGACGAGTTCCGGCGTGCCGGGTGCCGAGCGCGACGACATTCTTTACGTCGCCATGAACCATGGCGGTATCGGCGTGGAATCCGACAGCGCCCAGTTCGGCGAGGCCATGGTCAATCTGATCCTGATGGAAGCCAAGAGCCGGGGCACCGTGCAGTTGCGTTCCGCCAATCCCTTCGACCAGCCGATCGTGGAAGAGAACATGCTGGACGATCCGATGGATCTTCAGCGCATGCGTATCGCCTATCGCCACCTTGGCGAGATTGCCCGGCAAGCGCCGATCCAGGCGATCGCCGAGCGCGTCCTGCTGGGGGATTCCGATCTGCCTTTGTCATGGCTCGAAATGGCAAGCGACGAGGAGGTCGACAATTTCCTGCTGGCGCAGTCTTCCGATGCGCAGCATGGGATCGGCGGCTGTTGCATGGGTAGGCCCGGTGAGGCCGTGGTCGATCCGGAATGCCGGGTCTACGGTTTTGAAGGGCTGCGGGTTATCGATGCGTCGATCATGCCGCTCGATTGCCAGGCAAACACCAATCTGACCTCGATCATGATTGGCGAGAAAATGGCCGACAGCCTGCGCCGGTCCATCTGACAGCTCGCTGCCGAACGGCATACGGTCGCACGGGAGGCCCGCGCAAAAGGCGCGGGCCTTGAATGTCAGCGAGTGACGTCCACGGTAATCGTCTTCAGGTCGCACATTTCCATCAGCGTGTGCCGACCCCCGGTGCGGCCGAGGCCGCTCTGCGTCCCGGCGGCGCCGCCGGCAGGAATATGCGGCTCCCAATAGCAGCTCATCTCGTTGACGTTGACGATACCGACCCTCAGGCTTTCAGCAAAGGCAAAGGCGTTCTTGATGGTGCTGGTGAAGACCGCGGCCGACAGGCCGTAGGGGCTGGACGCCGCAAGTTCCATCGCCTCCTCGTCGGTCTCGAAGGTCAGCACGGGTGCAATCGGCCCGAAGGATTCCTCGACGTTGAGCAGGCTTTCCCGGGTCAGTCCTGTGACGATCGACGGCTCGAAATAGAGATTGGTGGCAAAACCCGACGCCACATTGCCGCCGGTGACGATCTCGGCGCCACGAGCGCGGGCGTCCGCAATGTGGCTGAGCACCTTGTCGACGGCGACCGCATTGTTGATCGGCCCCATCGTCGTCGCGGGATCGAAAGGGTCGCCCATTTTCACCTTCGCGGCCGCTTTCACCAGACCTTCGATAAACCGGTCATGGATGGATTTATGCACCAGCACGCGTTCGGTGGCCGTGCAGATCTGCCCGGCATTGGCAAAGCAGCCGGCCCCCACCTGGGCGGCGGCCATGTCGATATCGGCATCGGCTAGCACGATGGTCGGGCCGTTGCCGCCCATTTCGAGCAGAAGCGGCTTGCCCGCGCCACGCCGGGCGATCGTCGCGCCGGTGGCGGAACTGCCGGTGAAGCCGATGGCATGGGTGCCCGGATGAACGACGGCCTCGTCGCCCACCTCCGCACCATCTCCCAGAACGAGATTGATGGCGCCGTCCGGCAAGCCCGCCTCGATGAAGCATTCGACAAGTGCCGTGGCAATCAGCGATGTCGTCGGCGCCGGCACCCAGACAACGGTGTTGCCCGTTGCGACGGCCGGTCCGAGATAGTAGAGG
>NZ_RZPL01000216.1:0-7833 GCF_004022805.1 Mesorhizobium sp. M7A.F.Ca.CA.002.04.1.1
CGGCGTCACCGAGATCGTCCAGTTCGTCGCTGCCGACGATTTCGGCAACATCATCAACCCGATGATCGTCGAAGGCCAGGTGCATGGCGGGCTGGCGCAAGGCATCGGCCAGGCGCTGCTCGAAGGCGCCCATTATGACAATAGCGGCCAGCTTTTGACCGCGAGCTACATGGACTACACCATGCCGCGCGCCGGCGATCTACCGTCGTTCAAGGTCTCGACCTCGAACACGCCATGCCCGGGCAATCCGTTGGGGATCAAGGGCTGCGGCGAGGCCGGCGCCATCGGCTCGCCGCCGGCGGTGATCAACGCCCTCACCGACGCCATCGGCAGCAACG
Organism: Mesorhizobium sp. M7A.F.Ca.CA.002.04.1.1; assembly: GCF_004022805.1. Classification (NCBI taxonomy): domain Bacteria; kingdom Pseudomonadati; phylum Pseudomonadota; class Alphaproteobacteria; order Hyphomicrobiales; family Phyllobacteriaceae; genus Mesorhizobium; species Mesorhizobium sp. M7A.F.Ca.CA.002.04.1.1. The sequence goes on from NZ_RZPL01000216.1 coordinate 339, forward strand.
ATCTTGCCATGCCGGCTTCGCCGTCCACCGTCTGGGCCGCGATCCGCGCAACGAAACACTGAAAGCGAATAGCGAATAGGGAGTAGCGAATAGGGAAGAGAAGGCGGTGCGACTGGATAGTTCCTATTCGCTATTCGCTACTCCCTATTCGCCCATTCACCCAAGGGAGAATTCCATGTACGCAGTCAACTATCACCGCGCCGCCTCGGTCGCCGATGCTGCCAAGCTGGTCAAGACAGGCGACGCCAAGCTGCTTTCGGGCGGTATGACGCTGATCCCGGCGATGAAGACGCGGCTTGCCGCGCCGTCAGACCTTGTCGACCTGTCGCGGATCACGGAGCTGCAGGGCGTCAAGGTCTCGGGCAAGACCGTCACCATCGGCGCCGCGACCACGCATCACGCCGTTGCCAATGACGAGAAGCTGAAGAAGGCCTGTCCGGCGCTTGCCCATCTGGCGTCACTGATCGGCGATCCGGCGGTGCGCCATAAGGGGACGATCGGCGGCTCGATCGCCAACAACGACCCGGCGGCCGATTATCCGGCGGCGCTCCTGGCGCTGGGCGCCACCATTATCACCAACAAGCGCGAGATCGCTGCCGACAAGTTCTTCAAGGGTCTGTTCGAGACCTCGTTGAAGGAAGGCGAGATCGTCACCGCCGTCACCTTCACCGCGCCGGCCAAGGCGGCCTATGAAAAGTTCCGCAATCCGGCATCGCGCTACGCCATCGTCGGCGTGTTCGTTGCCAAGGGCAAGGATGGCGTCAGCGTCGCCGTCACTGGAGCCGGCGATGACGGCGTCTTCCGCTCGAAGGAGATCGAGGCAGCATTGGCCAAGAATTTCGCGGCCTCGGCACTGGAAGGTGTGAAAGTGCCGGCGAAGAATCTGATGACCGACATCCATGCCTCGGCCGATTATCGCGCCAATCTGATCGCGGTGATGGCCAAGCGCGCGGTTGCGGCAGCCAACGCCTGAGAAACTGTTTGGAAACTCTACTCCGGCGGCCATCTGATGGCGTTTTCTGTGCTTCCGGTGCTCACGTACCAAAAGTACGCTCCGCTCCGGTTCTCGAAACCACCACCTATGACTCGCCAGGGCGAGTTTCGAAACAGTTTCTAATACGATCAGTCGCAGACAAGGAAAGGGGCCTCCGTGGCCCCTTTTCTCGTGCGGCGGCCTGCATCCGTTCAGTTGCTGATGGAATCGCTGCCGCACTGCTTGAAGCAAATCCCCGCCGAGCCGGAGGCCGGACCTGATCCGGCAGCAATCTCGCACTTGCACAAATCCATATTGCACTGCAATATGAACTAGGGCGGGAATGCGAGCTGGGTTCGAATTGTACCATCGTACCCTTCGCATGCCTATTGCGAGAGGATCGGCATGACCGACATTTCCGCGACGCATGTCGTTCCGTCCCGATCCGCCGCCGACAGATCAACCAGAACAAGACTGGCCTATCTCGACGGCTGGCGCGGGCTTTCGATCGCGCTGGTTCTGATCGGCCATTTCTTTCCGGTTCCGGGAATCAATCTTGGCGTGCTGGGCGTCGAATTCTTCTTCGTGCTCAGCGGCCGGCTGATGGGCGAGATCCTGTTCATCGAACGCTACCCGCTGAAAAAATTCTTCAAACGCCGCTTCTCCCGCATCTATCCGGCTCTTCTGGTCTTCGTAGTCGTCGCGATGATCGCGCTCTCCGGCACGTTCCTCGCCTTCAAATGGAAGGCCGCGCTGACGGCGCTGACATTCACCTACAATTATGCCGGCATTCTCGTGGCTCGGGCAGGGGCGCTCGACCATATCTGGTCGCTCTGCATCGAGGAGCACGCCTACATCATCCTGGCGCTGATCAGCGTCATCGTCTCAAGTCGCTCTCGCGTGGTCGTGCTGCTCCTGGCGCTGGCCTTGCTGGCCATGGCCAATGGCGCGGTTTCGTACTGGGTCTTGGGGATGGACTACGAAACCACTTATTGGCGCACGGATGTGCACATCGCGTCGATCCTCCTGTCGGCTTCGATCTGCCTGCTCAAGGCCGACGGCAGGCTGCCGGCGTTTTTGAGAGGCAAGCATGTGGCCCTGGTGGCAACGGTCTGTGCCGTTGTCCTGTTCCTGGATCGGGTGCCGACGCCGATGCACTATCTCTTCGCGGTGCCGCTGCTGGCTCTGGCCGTCAACGCACTCGATTTCAGCCCACGGTATTTTTCCGGATTGCTGTCGTCCTGGCCGATGGCGACGCTGGGGCTGTGGTCGTACTCGCTCTATTTATGGCAGCAGCCGTTCTACAAATTCGTCTATGAGCAAGGCAGCGCGCCGATACCGATGCTGGCCGCAGTCTTCGCTTGCGCGGCCTGCAGCTACTACCTCATAGAGCGCCCGGCGCGCGAATGGCTCAACCGCAACTGGTGAATGCCGTCGTGCCCGGCCAGATGATCGTGAGTGCAGGTGGAGGGATCGCGCTTCATAAGCAGACAGTCAATCAATTGTTTCTAATCTAACTTTCGGGAAAGCAATGACCTGCTTTGCGATATGGGCCAGTCTCATTAGACATTGGTCGTATGGCAGGCATTCCTTATTGCCTCGCCGGCTTACCCGCCTAGTTTGTTCGCAGGACACATCTGAGAAGATGGTTCGAAGACGCATCTGGGAGGATGGAATGGATACGACTGGGGAAAGGGCGGGCGGCTGGCTCGACCGCTCACGCACCGTCGCCGAGCCTGGCTTCAGCAGGTGGATGGTGCCGCCGGCGGCGCTCTGCATCCACCTTTGCATCGGCCAGGCCTATGCGTTCAGCGTTTTCAACTTGCCGATGTCTAAGCTGATCGGCATCACCGACTCGGCGCCCGACGACTGGAAATTGACCGGCCTCGGCTGGATTTTCTCGATCGCGATCCTGTTCCTGGGCATTGCGGCGGCGTTCGGCGGCGGCTGGCTGGATCGCGTCGGTCCGCGCAAAGCCATGGTCGCTTCTGCCTGTTGTTTCGGCGGCGGCTTCATTGTCTCGGCGCTCGGCGTCTATCTGCACCAATTGTGGATCATCTATCTCGGCTACGGCGTGCTGGGCGGCATCGGTCTCGGCCTCGGCTATATCTCGCCGGTCAAGACGCTGATCACCTGGTTTCCGGACCGGCCGGGCATGGCAACCGGCATGGCGATCATGGGCTTCGGCGGCGGCGCCTTCATCGCCTCGCCGCTGTCGGTTTATCTGATGAAGCTGTTTTCGACGCCTGAGCACATCGGCGTCGCCGAAACCTTCCTGGTGCTGGGCATCGTCTATTTCGTCTTCATGCTGATCGGCGCCGTTATCGTCAGGGTGCCGCCGGAGGGCTGGAGGCCTGCCGGATGGACGCCGCCGGCGGCACAGAATGCGATGGTGACGACGTCCAATGTCCATCTCGACGATGCGTTGAAGACGCCGCAGTTCTGGCTGCTGTGGGGCGTGCTGTGCCTTAATGTGACGGCAGGGATCGGCGTGCTCGGCCAGGCCTCGGCGATGAGCCAGGAGATGTTTCCGGGACGCATCACGCCTGCCGCTGCCGCCGGCTTCGTCGGCCTGCTGTCGATCTTCAACATGCTCGGCCGCTTCTTCTGGGCCTCGACCAGCGATTATATCGGCCGCAAGACAACTTATGCCATCTTCTTCGCGCTGGGTGTCGTCCTCTATGCGGCGGTGCCGTGGACCGGCCAGACCGGCAGCGTTTTCCTGTTCGTGCTGTTCTACGGGATCATCCTCAGCATGTATGGCGGCGGCTTCGCCACCATTCCCGCTTACCTGCGCGACGTCTTCGGCGTGCGTTACGTCGGCGCCATCCACGGCCGATTGCTGACCGCGTGGTCGGTGGCGGGCGTGCTTGGCCCGGTGCTGGTGAATTATATCCGGCAGTACCAGATCGACAGCGGCGTTGCGAAGGCCGACGCCTACACGGTCACCATGTACATCATGGCCGGCCTGCTGGTTGTCGGCCTCCTGCTCAACCTGATGATGCGGCCCGTCAATGCGCGCTTCCACATGAAGACCGAACCAGCGGTGGCTTAGAGTCAGTTCCATCCCGATAGAATCGGGATGGGCTCTATCTTATTGTTTGAGCATGATCTTTTCCGAAAACCGGAGTCCACTTTTCGGGATCAGCTCTGAGGAGACCGACCATGGCGCAAGACAACGAGAATTCGATCAAACTCACGCTGGCCTGGCTGCTGGTCGGCATCCCGTTGGTCTGGGGGTTCTGGATGACGCTGGTGAGTGCGACAGCCCTGTTCCAGTAGTCCTCATCTTCGTGCGCGGATCTGCCTGGTCTGTCAGGCGCTGATCTGCCTGACGTAATAGCGCACCGCTTTCTTGCCGCCATGGATAACGGCGTCGCCGGCCTCGACGAAGCCGAGCGCAGCGTGAAAGGCATCCGAGGCGGGGTTCGGCGGGGCGGTGTTGACTTCGCAGGTGACCAGCGTGTGGCCGGCGCGCTCAACATGGCCGAACAGGTCCTGATAGAGCCGGCGGGCGTGGCCGCGGCCGCGTGCGTGCGCCGCCACGACGACCCGGTCGACATAGACGAAGCGCTCATAGCGCTCGCGGAACCACAGGAAATTCGGGCTGTCGTAGCGGGCATCCTGGTCGAAGGTCATGATGAAGGCTTCGAGATCGCCGATGCGCCTGGTGTAAAATGCTTCGCCAAGCAGGAAGGACAGCCGCTCAGCCTCCAGCCACGACAGTTCGGCGGCATGCTCGTTGTTGAGCGCCAGGATCGCCGCTTCGTCTTGGGCCGATACACGGGCTATCGGGGCAGGGCTCGAGGTCATGCCTTGGCTGCCGCGATCGTTGCCGCCACCAGCGCTGTGTCGGTCAGCGTGTTGCGGTACTCGCGATCGAGATCGGAACCACCCATGCCGACATGGGGATTGCGGTAGTCCATGGCACTCGGCACATCCTTGAGGGCGGCAAAATGCATTTCGGACAGGCCGGTTCTGCTGCGCACTTCGGCAATGTTGTGCAAATCCAGTCCGCCGCAGCCGAGGATGACGATGCGGTCGCCGGCCTGCCGCACCAGATCCGCCAACAGCGGCAAGCCTTCGATGGCAGTGTCACGCTGGCCGCTGGTCAGCACGCGGCCGACCTTGCTGCGGATCAGCGATTCGAGCGCCTCGGCCGGCTCGCGCGTCATGTCGAAGGCGCGATGGCAGGTGACGTTCAAGGGGCCGGCGGCCTGCGTCAGTTCGCTCATGCGCGCCTCGTCCATGGTGCCATCGGCGTTCAGGCAGCCAAACACCACGCCGGGCACGCCGAGTTCGCGCAGTGCCGAGACATCTGCCAGCATCGAGGCATATTCCGTCGCACTGTAGAGAAAATCGCCGCCGCGCGGCCGCACCATGACGTGAAACGGCACGTTTGCCTGCTCGATGGCGGCGCGGATCGTGCCGAGGCTTGGCGTGATGCCGCCTTCGACGAGGCTGGCGCACAGTTCGATCCGGTCGGCGCCGGCGGCTTGCGCCGCGAGAAGGCCGTCAATGCCTTCGACACAGATTTCGATCAGCGGCAGGCGGAGAGCTTTGGTCAAGGGGCGATCCATTCCATGATTTCCCGGCCAGCCCTACCACCGCGCCGGTTGCTGCGAAAGCGCGAACAGACTTTCGCGCCGGGCACGGACTTCGCGGTTATTGGCGCAATTCCGTGTTCTTGGCGCCTTGCTCGACCTGATCGATCACCAGAAGCTTCACCTCGATATCACCGATATTGGTGGCCTGATGCCACTGGCCGATCATTTCGATGATGAAATCGCCGGCCTTGTAGGTGTTGCTGTCGCCGGTCTCGACATTGGTGACCTTCAGCGTGCCGGCCTGGACATAGGCATAGCGCGGGAAAGGGTGCCTGTGGACCGGCAAGGTCGCGCCCGGCGCGATGTCGTAGGTCGAGACCAGCACCTGCACGTTCTTCTGCGGCAGCGTGATCGGTTGGCCGGACGCGGTCGTCGTGCGCGACGCAAGAGGGGTCACGACGACAGGCGTGCCGCTGCTGTCCAGCGCGTGGGCCGGGTTCGCGGAAAAGGCTGCCGCGAGCAGCAGTCCTGACATCAAAATTTTTCGCATGATTCGCATCCACCCCTGGCGTCAACATCGCGCAGTGGCCACCAGCACGCAAGGCAGCGCCTTGGGCACCTGCCTGCCGGCCAAAAATATTTTTGTCGCCCTCTTGAAGGAAAAAAACACGATTACCAGATCGTTTTCCGTCGAGGCTTCGGCTCGACATACTGGCGTCGCAGCGACGCTGCGACAGCCTCGTAATCCATGTTGCTTCACGGAGGATATGGCTATGAGAAGCTCTGATTATACCCCTCTTTACCGCACAACGGTCGGCTTCGACCGTCTCTTCGATATGCTCGAAAAAAGCGTACGCTCCGACTGGCCTCCCTACAATATCGAGAAGACCGGCGAGAACGACTATCGCATTACGATGGCTATCGCCGGCTTCGCTCTCGATGAGGTCGAACTCATGCAGAACGGCCCCGAATTGTCTGTCGTCGGCCAAAGGAAACCCGACCAGGAAAATCGGGAGGTCCTTCATCGCGGCTTGGCGACGGGCAACTTCAAGCAGGTGTTCAAACTTGCCGACCACGTAAAGGTCAAGGCGGCCAACCTCGAGAATGGCTTGCTGTCAGTGGACCTGGTCCGCGAAGTGCCCGAGGAACTCAAGCCTCGGCGCATTGAGATAGGGTCCGAAGCCAAAGCGGTTTCGCTCGAGCAACCCGGCAAGAAGCAGTTGATCGACTCGGATGCGGAGCCTCAACGCGAGGTCGCCTGATTCCCTGGACCTAAATCTACGGTCCGCCTCCCGGTTCGGCCGGGAGGCACAGATCGCGGAGAATGGAGATGAGAACCGGAACTTACAGTTTTCACCAACCTGAACCGAAAAATCTTGCCGCGGAATCCGCCGGATTGCGGACGCCAGATGATGTGCTGAACGAGGAGACGATGACGATCGGTGCAAAGCGGGCTTTGCTCGCTTTCTGGGCTTCCGACGTTCATGCGGTTCCTGACAATCCCGCGTTGCGGCAATTGGACAACGGCGCCATCGTGGAAGTCAGCGACATACTTCGCGCACTCCGCCTTCTGGACGAAACCGGGCGGGAACCGCGTGTTTCAAAGGAGTCGGGAACCGTCAGCCTGTCTTTCGACCGGCGCCGCAAGAAGAGCCGGCTCGGTTGGATGCGGCGCCCCTGGCGAGATGACGATGATGATCCGCCGCCAATCCCGGCCTTTGCAACGGTGCCGCCCGGGCGTGGAGGCGGCGGCATGTTGGCCGAGCCGGAGCATGCAATCGCATGATGACCCGAACCAACAACAACCCACGTGCGGAATGGAGGATCACATGAGTTACAGGACGTTCGACCGACCAGTTCTTGTCAAGAATGGCGAGTTCATTCAAGAAATAGGGTGCCTCGACGATGCGTTCGACTTCTTTGACGAGTGGCCAAGGGAGCGGCGGGGTCCGATTTTCGAAACGGCCTTTCGAGC
>NZ_RZPL01000217.1:0-7825 GCF_004022805.1 Mesorhizobium sp. M7A.F.Ca.CA.002.04.1.1
GGGGAAAGATAGCGAGCCCGCCAAGGCCGAAAGTGAAAGCCAGCGGCGGCGAGCCGACGAAGATGTCGTCCGGCGTCACCTCCAGGATTTCGCGGGCATAGGCGTCGGCGATGATCAGGAGGTCGCGGTGGAAATGCATCGTCGCCTTCGGCACGCCTGTCGTGCCCGAGGTGAAGCCGAGCAGCGCGACATCGTCGCGGCCGGTGTTGACGGCGGTGAATGTCACCGGCTTGTCGAGAGCGGCACGATCGAGCTCGGCATCATGGTTGGCGGTGCCGTCGAAGCCTATGACCTGTTTGAGGAAGGTGCTGTCCTTGGCGCAGGCGGTCATCTCGTCCATCAGCCTGGTGTCGCAGAGCGCGACGGTGATTTCCGCCTTGTCGACGATCTTGGCCAGTTCGCCGGCGCGCAGCATAGGCATGGTGTTGACGACCACGGCGCCGACCTTGGTGGCAGCCAGCCAGCAGGCGACCATGGCGGGGTTGTTGGCCGAGCGGATCAGCACCCGGTTGCCGGGCTCGACGCCATAATTCTCGACCAGCGCGTGGGCGAGCCTGTTCGTCCAGTCGGACAGTTCCTTGTAGGTGCGGCGGCGGCCATTGCCGATCAGGGCTGTGCGGTCGCCGAGGCCCTTCTCGACCAGCCGGTCGGTCAGTTCGACACCGGCGTTGAGGCGTTCGGGATAGTCGAAGCCGTCGAGCAGTATATCGGGCCATTGCTCCGGCGGCGGCAGGTGATCGCGCGTGAACGTGTCGATATGCGCTGAAGGCCCAAGCATGTCGCCGCTCTCCCGTCTGCTGCCTGGCCAGTGCGCAATGCGCCTTGGCTGGATGTGGTGGATCCTAAGGTCCTGCTCTGAGGAGGCTTCGTGCTGCCCATCACGCCTGCTCGGAGATGCGCGCCGAAAGGGTGAACATCTGCAGGTGAGGGCAGCACAGCAGACCTCCCATTGTCGGCTGTTCGTGCGGGCAGGATCGCACCAGTCGAAATTTGTTTCAAGCCTAAAATGTTTTTGCCCTGGAGCATTGACGCATGGCGTGGCGCTGGCCATTGCTAGCGCAACAGCGATGCCGTTTTGGGGGAGGGCGCAGATGTTCGAACGTCACATCGTCGATTGGGATGATGCCTATGCCAACGGCGCGAACATTGCCGGCAGCGACCGTTGGCCAGCCGCCTGGTCCGAGCCAGCGGCAGCATTCCGCGATGCGCTCTCGGCAGAGAGCCGGGCACGGCTCGACATCGCCTACGGCGACAGGCCGCGCAATCGGCTCGATCTTTTCCTTCCCAAGGCCGCGCCCAAAGGACTGGTGGTGATTATCCATGGTGGTTACTGGCTGGAGACCGACAAGAGCTTGTGGTCGCATCTCGCCAATGGCGCGGTCGGCAGCGGCTTCGCCGTTGCGATGCCCTCCTACACGCTGTGCCCGGACATACGCATCGCAGGCATCGTCCGGGAGGTCGGGGCGGCGATTGGCAAGGCAGCGGCAATGGTTGACGGACCGCTGATGCTGACCGGACATTCGGCCGGCGGCCATCTCGCCACCCGGATGGTGACGACAACCACGCCTCTGGCGCCGGATGTGGCGCGGCGCATACGCCATGTCGTTTCGATTTCAGGTCTACACGATTTGCGTCCGCTCATGCGCACCGGCATGAACAAGGACCTGGCAATCGACGAAGAGGAGGCGCTGGCTGAAAGCCCAGCCCTGCTGCGCCCGATGGATGGCGCCCGCATCACCTGCTGGGCCGGCGGCGGTGAGCGCGCCGAGTTCCTGCGCCAGAATGCGTTGCTTGCCAACATCTGGACCGGCCTTGGCGCCACCACCAGCACCGTGGTCGAGCCCGACCGGCATCACTACGACATTGTCGACGGCCTTGCCGATCCGGCGCATCCGCTGACACAGAGCTTGATCTCGAGCTAGAGCCGAGATCACTTTCTCGTCTGTTATGAACGGCTTGCCTGGAATTCCTCAGCGCAGCATCAAAACGCTGCAAGCCTCGCCCGCGGCTGCTGCAGGGGCAAACGGCGCCCGCACGATCAGCCCGTTGGCGTCGGCCAGCATTCTCAGCATCGAGGAATCCTGAATGCCGAACGGCGTCGCCACCAGCGCGCCGTCATCTTCCCTGACCACGGCTCGGACATAGTCCTGGCGCAAATCATTGGCCGGCATTGCGGTACCCAGTCGCGCTGGGCGAATGTCCTGGCGATGGTTGCGGCCACCGAGCCGCGCCAGCAGCGGCTTCAGGAACAGTTGCGAGCAGACCAGGCTTGCCACCGGGTTGCCGGGCAGGCCGATGCACCTGATATCGCCGAGGCGGCCGAACATCAGCGGCTTGCCGGGGCGCATGGCAATCTTCCAGAAGCCGAGCGTCATGCCTTCGCCGGTCAGCACGTCGTGGATCAGGTCGTGATCGCCGACCGAGGCGCCGCCAAGCGTCACGATGACATCCGCACCGGCCGCCACCGCTTTTTGCACCAGTTCGGCGATGGCCTCCTTGCGATCGGCGGCAATGCCGAGATCGAGCGCGCGGGCGCCGACCGAGTGTGCGGTGGCAGCGACGCCATAGGCATTGGACGAGATGATCTGGTCCGGGCCGAGATTACTGCCCGGCGGCAGCAATTCGTCGCCGGTGGCGATGATGGCGACCAGCGGTCGTCTTACCACCTTGACCTGGGGATGGTTGGCCGATGCTGCCAGCGACAGTGCCGCCGGGTCGAGCAAACGGCCTCTTTCGAGCAGCATGTCGCCTGTTGAAAAATCGAGCCCGATGCGACGGATATTGCGCCATTGCGCCGTCGGCTCGGTCACTTCGATTTCGCCGCCGCCGAGGTCGCGGACATTCTCCTGGATGACGATGGTGTCGGCGCCTTCGGGCAGCGGCGCGCCGGTGAAGATGCGCACCGCTTGTGCCTTGCCGATCCTACCGGCAAAACCACGTCCGGCCGGCGCCATGCCGATCACCGACAGCCTGGATGGTACCGACGCCACGTCGGCGGCTCGAGCGGCATAGCCATCCATGGCGGAAGCGTTGAAAGGTGGCTGGGTACGGAGTGCCACGACCGGTTCCGCCAGAACACGATCCACCGCCTCGAACAGAGGAACGCTTTCGCCGGCTAGAGGTGCCGCACCATCGAGCAGGCGCTCAAGCGCCTCCGCGATAGGAACCAGCGCCATCAGGAACTCGCCTTGTAGTCACCCGACTTGCCGCCGGTCTTTTCGACCAGGCGGATGCCGGTGATGACCATGGCGCGGTCTACTGCTTTGGCCATGTCGTAGATGGTCAGGCAGGCTACCGAAGCGGCCGTCAGCGCCTCCATCTCGACGCCCGTCTTGCCGGTGACGCGCGCCAGCGCGGTGACCTTCAGGCCCGGCAATGCATGGTCGGGCTCGATGTCGACGGAAACTTTGGTCAGCAGCAGCGGATGGCAGAGCGGGATCAGATCATGCGTCTTCTTCGCCGCCATGATGCCGGCGATGCGCGCGGTGCCGAGCACGTCGCCCTTCTTGGCGTTGCCGGCGAGGATCATCTTCAGCGTCTCGGGCTGCATCGCGACAAAGCCTTCGGCGATCGCCGTGCGCGTTGTTTCTTCCTTGTCGCCGACATCGACCATGTTGGCCTCGCCCTGCGCGCCGAGATGGGTCAGGCCTGATACCATCGTCAGATAGCCTCGGCCAAAGCCTTGCCTGTCAGAAGCAAGCGCGTCGCGGTGGTGACGTCCTGTTGCCGCATCAGGCTCTCGCCGACAAGAAAAGTGCCGATGTCGCTCTTTTGCAGCCTGAGGCAGTCGTCATGCGAGAAAATACCGCTCTCGCTGACCAGCAAGCGGTCGGCCGGAACCATCTTCGCCAGCCGCACTGAAGTGTCGAGGCTGGTCTCGAATGTGCGCAGATTACGGTTGTTGATACCGATCAGCCGCGACGACAGTTTTAGCGCGCGCAACGTCTCGGCCTCATCATGCACCTCGATCAGCGCATCCATGCCGAGTTCGAATGCCGTTGCCTCAAGCTCGCTCGCCAGGGCGTCGTCGACGCTGGCCATGATGATCAGGATGGCATCCGCGCCCCAGGCGCGGGCTTCGTAGACCTGATAGGGATCGAACAGGAAATCCTTGCGCAGCGCCGGCAGCGCGACGGCGGCTCGCGCCCGGGTGAGAAATTCCGGCGCGCCCTGGAAGGACGGTGCGTCGGTCAGCACCGAAAGACAGGCAGCGCCACCCTTGGCATAGGCCTGCGCCAGCGCCGGCGGATCGAAATCGGCGCGGATCAGCCCCTTGGACGGGCTTGCCTTCTTGATCTCGGCGATCAGCGCAAAGGCGCCGGATTTGCGCTTTGCTTCGAGTGCGGCAAGAAAGCCGCGCGGTGCGTCGGCGTCCTTGGCTCGCGCCTTGATTTCGGCCAGCGGCACACGTGCCTTTGCCGCCGCGATCTCGTCGCGCTTGTAGGCCTCGATCTTGCGAAGAATGTCAGACACGTTTTACCCGTTCGAAATCTCGACCAGCCTGTCGAGCACTTGCAGGGCCCGGCCGCTGTTGATGGCTTGCGCGGCGAGCGCGATGCCGTCAGCAAGCGTCGTCGCCTTGCCCGCCACCACCAGGCCGGCGCCGGCATTCATCAGCACGGTGTCGCGATAGGCGCCGGCAGCGCCGCCCAGCATATCGCGCAAGGCTTTGGCATTGTAGTCCGCATCGCCGCCACGCAGTTCGTCCCTGCTGTGGCGCGGCAACCCGACCGCTTCAGGCGTCAGGGTGAAGCTGCGGATCTCGCCGCCGATCAGTTCGGCGACCTGCGTCTCGCCGGTGGTGGTGATCTCGTCATAGCCGTCGCCATGAGCAACCCAGGCATGCTCCGCACCCAGTGCCTTCAGCGTCTCGGCAACCGGCAGGATCCATTCCGGCAGGAACACACCGACCAGCTGCCGCTTGACGCCAGCTGGATTGGAGAGCGGCCCGAGCAGGTTGAAGATGGTGCGGGTGCCGAGTTCGACGCGGGTCGGACCGACATGTTTCATCGCTGGATGGTGCGCGGGCGCGAACATGAAACCAATGCCAGCCTCGTGGATGCAGCGGCCGATGAATTCGGGCGAGATGTCGATCTTGACGCCGAGCGCAACCAGCACGTCGGCGGCTCCTGTCAGCGAGGACAGGCCACGATTGCCGTGCTTGGCAACCGGCACACCACTGCCGGCGATGACAAAGGCCGATCCCGTGGAAATATTGACGCTGTGGGAATTGTCCCCGCCGGTGCCGACGATATCGATGGCGCCGTCCGGCGCGTCGACTTGCAGCATCTTGGCCCGCATGGTGGCGACGGCGCCGGAAATCTCGCTCACCGTCTCGCCTCGCACGCGCAGCGCCATCAGGAAACCGCCGATCTGGCCGGGGGTCGCATCACCCGACATGATGATGTCGAAGGCCTCGCGCGCTTCCTCGAAGGAAAGCGCGCTACCGGTCGCGATCTTGGCGATATGGGTTTTCAGCGCGCTCATCTTGTCGAGGCTTGGGCGACGGCGGCCTGGTCGACGCGAACGTCGTACTGCGTCTGCAACTGCGCCACCAATTGGTCGAGCAGGTCGTCCGACATGCCGGAGGTGAAGGATTTCTGTGCGTCATCCGGCACCGAGCTGGCATCGGCCCCGGCGGGCTCGAACACTTCGGCGACCTTGTACAGGATCTCTCCGTCGCCGGTAGGCGAGGGGATCAGGCCGGTACCGCCTTCGCCGACTCCGAACATCGCTGCGGCACCTTCCTTGCCGAAATCGACGTCGTCAGCCTCGCGCTTCACACCGCGCTTGGTCTGCTTTTCCAGCTTCAGTTCGCTGGCAATGACATCGAGCGTTGCGCCGGCCTTGAGCCGCTTTTCCAGCTCGTCAGCCTTGGCGGCGAGCCGCTTGCTTGTTTCCGCCGCCGTCCAGTCGGCCACGACTTTCTGACGAACCTCATCCAGCGTGCGGTCGCGAGCCGGCGTGATGGACGCCACCTCATAGAAGACGAAGCCGTTGTCGGCTGTGGTCAAGGCATCGTTTTCCGTGTTGGGTTCGGCGTCGAAGACCGCTTTGATCAGCTCCGGCGATTGCGGCAGGTCCTTGACGATGCTTGCATCTGGCCGCAGTCCACTGCGATCGATGGCGTCGATGGTGACGACCTTCAGCTTCAGCTTGGCCGCAGCGTCGGCCAGCGAACTGCCGGCGGCGCGGGTGTCATCGTAATTGTCGCGCACGTCCAGAAGGATGCGGCTTGCCTCGCCCAGCGCCAGATCCTTGCGGATCTGGTCGGACACCTCGGCCAGCGGCTTCACCACCTCGGGCTTGATCTCGGTGACACGCAGCAGCACCGGACCGAAGGCGCCCTGCACGACCTGGCTGACTTCATTGGCGTTAAGCGCGAAGGCGGCGTCGGCGACCGCCTTGTCGGCGATCTTGTCCTTGGCAAGCGTGCCGAGCAACGTGTCGGCTGGGGTCTTGCCTTCCGCCGTGACCAGCTTGTCGAAAGTGGCGCCTGCCTTGAGCGAATCGAACGCGGCCTTGGCCGCATCCGGCGTCTTGAACACGAGCTGCTCGATGGTACGCAATTCCGGCGTGGTGTAACGCGCCTTGTTCTTGTTGTAATCGTCGCTGACCTGTTGGTCGGTGACGGCGGTCGGATCCATGATGTCGACCGGCTCGAGGCGGACATAGGAGAATTTGCGGTATTCGGGTGCCGCATATGTCTTCTTGTTGGCTTCGAAATAGGCCGAAAGCACGCTATCGGATGGCGCCACGATCGGCTCGACGAGTGCCTTGGGCAGCGTCAAATAGTCGATGGTGCGGTCTTCGCCGCGATAGAGCGCAACTGCCTTGAAGAAAGTGTCCGGAGCCTTGAGGCCGTCCGAGACCGCCTCGACAATCTGCTGGCGCACCGCCACCTGAGCACGGTTCTTCAAATAGTCCTCGGGTCGCATGCCAATCTGCTGCAGCATATATTCGAACGTTCTGCGATCGAACTGGCCGCCCGGGCCTTTGAAGGCCGGGTCTTCGCGTGTCAGCTCGGCCAGCCGGTCTTTGGAAAGTCCGAGGCCCAGCTTGCGGGCCTGTTCATCGAGAACGGCACCCGAGACGAGCTGCGCCAGCACCTGGTTATCGACACCGAGCGCCTTTGCCTGTTCGTGGCTGAGACGTTGGCCGAACTGCTGCGACATGACGGCGAGCTGGCGATCATAGGCGAGACGGTATTCGTTGATCGACACTTTGGTGCCGCCAGCGGTTATCACCGAATCATGGCCGGCCAAACCGCCCATCAGCCGTCCGGAAACGCCCCAGACCAAAAAGCTGAGCACCAGCAGCACCAACAGCCCCTTCGCGACCCAGGTGCCTGCCGCGCTTCTCAATATACCAAGCATTTTTACTTCCGATTTATGCGCATTTTCGCATGCGCCGAGTCTGAAACAAGCGCAATAGCGCCCTTCCGGCCCACTGTCGATTGCTTTGTGGCCTGATTTTGGTAGTGAGGGCCAGAGCCCCGATATCATCCGGAGAAGCAAACCCATGACGCCAGGAATTCGCCCGCTCGTCGCCGGCAACTGGAAAATGAACGGCACCAGCGCCTCCCTCAACGAGCTCAGGATGATCGGCAACGGCTTCATGAGTGGGCTTGACGCGGAGACCGAAGCGCTGGTTTGCGTTCCCGCAACCCTGCTTGCCCACGCCGCCGAGATCCTGTCGCGCACGCCGGTGCATGCCGGCGGCGAAGATTGCCACACCAAGGAGAGCGGCGCCTACACCGGCTGCATCTCGGCGGAAATGCTCAGGGATGCCGGTGCGAGCCATGTCATCGTCGGCCATTCCGAAT
>NZ_RZPL01000218.1:0-7822 GCF_004022805.1 Mesorhizobium sp. M7A.F.Ca.CA.002.04.1.1
GCTCCTTCTCGATCGCGGCGACGGTTCTTGCCATGCGCGGCTCGTCGGTGACGTCGCAGGGAAAGGCCGTGACGCTGCCCGGCATCTGCGCGGTCTCGACGACAAGCGTGTCGATCGGATCGTCGTCGAGCGCCGTCACCGCGACGGCATAGCCCTGGGAAGCAAGATCCCTGGCCAAGGCACGGCCGATGCCGCTCGATCCGCCCGTGATCCAGGCGACGCCGTGCTTCGGGTTGGCCCGGTAGAGTGTCATGCTGCGCCCTGTCGACTTGTTGGTGCTTTGCTCTAGCGATGAAGAAATCGAATGAAAAGCTGCTTTTCAACGTCAGCCGGAAAATGAGCTGTGGCGCAAGAGGTCGGTTTCGGGAAGCGCTGACGCAATTACAGTACCGCAAATGCGACTGGACCAGACAAATTCTTGCCTTGAAACTGCAGCTTCGGGTTTCTAGGGTTTCGGCGCACCTACACAAGGAATCCTGAATGCCCCGTTCTGTGATCGACGCGATCGGCAAAACGCCTTTGATCCGCCTCAACAAAGCTTCGGAACAAACCGGTTGCGAGATCCTGGGCAAGGCCGAATTCATGAATCCGGGCCAGTCGGTCAAGGATCGCGCCGGCCTGTTCATCATCCGCGATGCCGAGCAGCGTGGGCTGCTGAGACCCGGCGGTGTCGTCGTCGAGGGAACGGCGGGCAACACCGGCATCGGGCTGACGCTGGTCGCCAAGGCGCTCGGCTATCGCACCGTCATCGTCATTCCCGACACACAGAGCCAGGAGAAGAAGGACACGATCAAGCTGCTCGGTGCCGAACTGATCGAAGTGCCTGCCGTGCCCTACAAGAACCCCAACAATTATGTGAAACTGTCGGGGCGGCTGGCCGAGCAACTGGCGCGGACCGAGCCGAACGGCGCCATCTGGGCCAACCAGTTCGACAATGTTGCCAACCGTGACGGCCATATCCGCACCACAGCAGAGGAAATCTGGAGCCAGACCGGCGGCAAGGTCGATGGCTTTGTCTCGGCGGTCGGTTCCGGCGGCACGCTGGCCGGCGTCGCCTTTGGGCTGAAGGCGAAAAGCAAGGATGTGAAGATCGCGCTGGCCGACCCGCTGGGGGCCGCGCTCTACTCCTTCTACACCAGCGGCGAGCTGAAGTCCGAAGGCAGCTCGATCACCGAAGGCATCGGGCAGGGGCGCATCACCGCCAATCTCGAAGGGTTCACGCCGGACTTTTCCTTCCAGATCCCCGATGAGGATGCGCTGCCGATCGTCTTCGACCTGATCCAGGAAGAGGGGCTTTGCGTCGGTGGCTCGACCGGCATCAACATTGCCGGCGCGATCCGCCTGGCCAGGGAATTGGGTCCCGGCCACACCATCGTGACCATTCTTTGTGACTACGGCACGCGCTATCAGTCAAAACTGTTCAACCCGGAATTCCTGCGCGAGAAGCAACTGCCGGTGCCGGGTTGGATGGAGCTGAAGAGCACAATTTCGGTGCCGTTCGAAAAGGTCGCGTGATGGCAAACTGGACGGATGCCCTGTTTCGCGACGACGCCTATCTGCGGACGGCGGATGCGACGATCGTTGCCGTCAACGACCGCGGCGGCATCATCCTCGACCGGACGATCTTCTACGCCACTTCGGGCGGCCAACCGGGCGATACCGGGTGTCTCGAACGCGCGGACGGCAGCCGCATCGCCATTGCCGCTACCCTCACCGGCGAGACCAAGGACGAGATCATCCATGTGCCGGCGCCGGAGCAAGCAGTGCCACAGGTCGGCGAGACGGTGAGGTTGGCCATCGACTGGGAACGCCGGCATCTCCTGATGCGCATGCATGCGGCTTGCCATTTGCTCACCGTCGTCTGTCCGTTTCCAATCACCGGTGCCGCCGTTTCCGAGGACGACAGCCGTGTCGACTTCGACGCTCCGGATGCCGGCTTCACCAAGGAGGACATCACCGCCGGGCTGATGGAGCTGGTGCGGGCCGATCATCCGATCTTTGTCAGGCTGATCAGTGACGAGGAACTGGCCGCCAATCCCGGCCTGGTGAAATCCAAGAACGTCCGGCCGCCGGCCGGCACCGGCAAGATCCGCCTGGTCTGTATCGGCGACAACGCCTCGGTGGACAGCCAGCCCTGCGGCGGCACCCATGTGAAGAGCACTGGCGAAGTCGGCGAAATCCACATCGGCAAGATCGAGAAGAAGGGCCGTGAAAACCGGCGCTTCCGCATCCGCTTTGGGCCGATGCCGGCAAACTGAACAGACAGTGATCGCCAAAAGGCGAGCAGGAGCACAAAATGGCCGAGGACAGCCCCTTCACCGTCGACGCAGACTGGCTGCAGCAACGTCTCGGCGAGCCGGGCCTGACGATTCTCGACGCATCCTGGTATCTCCCGGCGCAGAAGCGCGATGCGCGCGGCGAGTATGATTCGGCCCACATCCCGGGCGCACGATTTCTGGATCAGGATGCGGTTTCGGATCCGGATTCGCCCTTGCCGCATACGCTGCCGTCACCGCAGCATTTTGCCCAGTATGTCGGCGCCATGGGCGTTTCGGCCGATGACACCATCGTCGTCTACGATGGTCCGGGTTTCTTCTCGGCGCCCCGGGCGTGGTGGATGTTCAGGGTGATGGGCGTCTTCCAGACCTATATTCTGGATGGCGGCTTCGATGGCTGGAAAGCCGCCGGCAGACCGGTGACGGCTGAGCCGACGAAGATCGCGCCAAGCGTGTTTCATGCCGATTTCGACTCCGGGCGCGTCGCCAGCCTCGCCGACATGCGCCGGATCGTCGACACCAGGGCAAGCCAGATCGCCGACGCCCGGGGACCGGGCCGCTTTACCGGCGCCGAGCCTGAGCCGCGCGCGGGTATCCGCTCCGGCCATATGCCTGGCGCGCGCAATCTGCCCTATTCGGCGCTGTCGGAAAATGGCGAGCTGCTGTCGAAGGACCGCCTGCGCAAGGCGATCGAGGAGGCCGGCATCGATCTGTCGAAACCTGTCGTCACCTCATGCGGCTCCGGCATTACCGCAGCGGTGGTGACGCTGGCGCTGGAAACACTTGGCCATACCAACAACAGGCTTTACGACGGCTCCTGGACGGAGTGGGGCGGGCTTTCCGACACGCCTGTCGTGACCGGCCCCGTTGTGATCGGCAAGGAATGAAGACGATGGAAAACGGCGCGCTGGAAGATATTGACGTCACGGTGACGTTTCTCGAGATGCATGTGCCGCCGGCCTATTCGCCGCCGGTGCCCTACAACCGTCAGATCGCGCTGCTGAAGACCAAGGACATTCCGCTGCATTTCTACCGCTATCTGATGGACCGGGTGGGGCGCAAATGGCACTGGGTCAATGTGCTGAGGCTGGATGACGACGAGCTTGCCGCCGGCATTCATCGCGAGGATCGCGACATCAGGGTCCTTTATCTCGACGGCGCACCCGCCGGCTTCTTCGATCTCAAGCCGCATCTGCCGGAAGAAGTCGAGCTCGCCTATTTCGGCATGATGGAACATGCGACGGGACAAGGCATCGGCCGCTGGTTCCTGGGTTCCGCGATCGCAGCCGCCTGGTCGCATGGTCCGAAGCGCGTGACGGTGCAGACCTGCACGCTCGATCATCCGGCGGCTCTGCCGCTTTACCAGAAGCTCGGCTTTGCACCGGTGGCGCAAAAGAAGGAAATCGTGCATCCGCTGCCTTTCGCCGAGCGCGCGGCCAGCGTCATGCGGCCCTAGCCGGAAGCTGACACCAGCTCGAATCTGAACCTGTCGTTCATCGGCCCTTCAGGCTGCTTTTGGCATGTTGCCCGCACCATCAATGCGGCCAAGGCCGAAGGAGACGAAGACATGCTGACCCGCCGTACACTTGCCGCCGCGCTGATCGCGGCGATTGCCATGCCAAGCCTGGCCGCAGCCCAGGCGACAACGCCTTCGGCCGCGACGATCGAGCGGAAGCTCGAGGCAGCACCGCGTGTGAAATTGCGGCCGAACGAGCGCGTCACCATCCGGGAATTCAAGCGGCGCCCGGATTTGCGCCGCATGGCCCGCTCGATCGATATCCAGTCGATCAACTTCGCCTTCGGTTCGGCGGCTATTGCCAACTCGCAATACGACAAGATCGAGACTATTGCCGACGCGCTGCGGCGAATCCTGCGCCGCGATCCCGGCGCCCGCGTGCTGATCGAGGGCCATACCGACGCCGTCGGCTCCTTCCAGTCGAACCAGGCCCTGTCCGAACAACGCGCCGCTTCGCTCAAGCGCACATTGGTGCGCGAATTTAGGGTGCCCGGCCATGCACTGGAAACCGTTGGTTACGGTGAGGAGTTTTTGCTGGTGCAGACGCAGAACGAAAACTGGCAGAATCGCCGGGTGACGCTGCGCCGCTTCGACGATTTCATCCGTTGAGTCGCAGCTCCGAATTTTAATTAGCCGGCGCCTTTGACAGGAATCTGATGAGAGCCGATCGCCGAGGGGCGATCGGCTTTTCGACATTTGGCAGGAATCGGGTGGGCGGCGAGGGTTCAAGGACATAATTTCCAATCACGACACCGGAGATTTTTCCATGACCATCCAGTTCAAAGCTTTGCCGACCGAAGCTGTCAGGACGCTGCAGCGTGGTGGCGTCGATGCTTATGGCCAAACGCCCGAGCGAAAGGTCTCAGATGGTGACGGCATGCCTTGCCGGCATTGTTTGAAGAACATAGGAGCCGGCGATGCCTATCTTGTTCTGGCATACAGGCCATTCCCGCAGCTTCAGCCCTATGCCGAAACCGGGCCGATCTTCCTGCATGCCGAGGAATGCGACGGCGCTGCCGAGGGCGAGGCGCTGCCCGAGATTCTCGACAGCCCCGACTACATCGTGCGCGGCTATGGCAGGGATGACCGTATCGTCTATGGCAGCGGCGGCGTGGTCCCGACCGGAGACATCACCGGGCGGGCCAAGACCTTGTTGGAACGCGACGAGATCGCCTACGTCCATGTCCGCTCGGCGCGCAACAATTGCTACCAGTGCCGCATCGAGCGCGCTTGAGGCTGAGATTAGCCGCTGGAAACAGCTGTCGTACTCCCGTCGCATAGTCGCGATAGAAAGCCATTGTCGATCGATTTGCCGACCGCGGATGAACCGGCGGCAAATCTCGTCATCGAGGAAGCGGGGCTTTGGCTCCGCTTTTTTGTTGCCTGCGTTTGGAGCAGACGTATTCCACGCAAGAAAAAAGCCCGCCGGCATGGCCGACGGGCTGCAACTGTTTGGCTGGAGGGCCTTTTAGTTGAACTTGTACTTCGCGCCGAGGCGCACGGTGTGGAAAGAGGAAGTCGAGGTAAGGGTGTCGTCAGGTGCGCCGAATTCCGAAGAAAAGTCCTTCTTGGCGAACTGCGAATAGCGATATTCGAGGCCAACGGTGACATTGCTGGACAGAGCCGTTTCCAGTCCGCCACCGACCGAGAAGCCGCTGGAGCCCCAGTCGAGGATGTCGCCGATCGGGTCGGAAGCGTTCAGATCGAAATGCTGCCAGCTGTAGCCGGCAAGCGCATAGGCAAGGGTCGATTCGTTCATCTTCATGCCAACGCGGCCCAACACATCGAACCCATAGTCGGTATCGACGTTGATCGATCCGCCGCCGAGATCCAGCTTGGAAGTCATGCCGGAGTAGCGTGCATCGACCATGACGCCTGCGACCCAGCTGCCGAAGTCATGATCGTAGCCGACGTTCAGTTCACCAAAGGCACCTTCGCCACCGAGACCATTGAATTCCAGGTCGCCGAGCGGCGGAACGTTGATCTGGTGCACGGACGCACCGGCACCACCAGCGCCGCCGATATAGAAGCCGGTCCAGTTGTAGGCTGGCGTCTCGAAGGCAGCACCGCCGCCGTTCTGGGCACCGAAACGGTAATTGGCTGCGATCTGGAAAGTATGGCGCGAGGTGTCAAGATTGAGGAGACCGTCCGGAACCCCGACGATGCCAGCCTCGGAAAGAAGATCGTCCTTGGTCCCGAAGCCCGTATAGCGATACTCAGTCTTGATCGTCCAATTGCTGTTGATGGCCGTTTCGATGCCACCTCCGACAAAATACCCGCTCTGATCCCAATCAAAGTCGAAGCCAGCGTTCGTATCGAGCTTGTACTTCTGCCAGGAATAGCCACCCAGCACGTATCCCAGAGTGTTTGGCGTCAAGAGATAGCCGAGACGCAGGCCAGCGTCGAAACCGTAGGTTTCCTTGATCGAAGCGTCGAATCCCGTAATGTCCAGCGTGGTCCCGATGTTGCCGACGTGAGCGTCCAGCAGACCACCGATGAGGAACCGCGGCGCGACCATATAGTCATAGCCAACCGTCAGCTCACCGTAGACGCCTTCGCCACCAATGCCGTTCAGCGAGACTGGAATAAAATCGCTGCTGAGCTTGTGTACGTTGGCACCGGCGCCGACGCCAAAACCAACGTATAGACCGCTCCAGTTAAAGCCGGCAGCTTCTTCTACCGGCTGCACGACGTCTGCTGCGTGAGCAGCAGATATCAAAGCCACAGCAGAAACAGCACCAAGAAGAAAAGATTTCGCGGATGTGCGAATGAACATATGCCCGTACCCCATGAGTAAACCCAGAATGTCTCTAGCAGGGAACCGGCCGGCACGGGAATGACAAATATGCAACAATGATGAGCAAAGTGCCGTTGCGTCACATCTTTCGGCGCCATGCTTTGCCTGAAAAACAGGCTCGCAAGAAAAAACCCGCCGGCATGGAACCGGCGGGCTGGATTGAAAGGAGCTGTTTTTCGCGAAAATCAGGCGGCGAGTACCGCTTTCGGCTCGACCAGTTCGTAGCCGAGCGCCTCGGCGACTGCGCGGTTGGTGATCTTGCCCTTGTGGACATTGAGGCCGTTGCGCAGGTGATGATCGTCGACCAGCGCCTTCAGGCCCTTGTCGGCGAGCTGCAGGCCGTAGTGAAGCGTCGCGTTGTTGAGCGCGTGGGCCGACGTGACGGGCACGGCACCCGGCATGTTGGCGACGCAATAGTGGATGACGCCGTCGACCTCATAGGTCGGGTCGGCATGGGTGGTGGCGTGCGAGGTCTCGAAGCAGCCGCCCTGGTCGATGGCGACATCGACCAGCACCGAGCCTTTCTTCATGCCCGACAGCATTTCGCGCGAAACCAGTTTTGGCGCCGCGGCACCCGGGATCAGCACCGCGCCGACGACGATGTCGGCTGAAAAACACTCTTCTTCCAGCGCCTCGACAGTCGAGTAACGGGTGTGGACGCGGCCGGCGAAGAGATCGTCGAGCTGGCGCAATCTCGGGATCGAGCGGTCGATGATGGTGACGTCGGCGCCAAGGCCGGCCGCCATCCTGGCCGCGTGCAGGCCGACGACGCCACCGCCGAGCACGGTGACCTTGCCGGGCAGCACGCCGGGCACGCCGCCCAGCAGCACGCCGCGGCCGCCATTGGCCTTCTGCAGCGCCGTGGCGCCGGCCTGGATCGACAGGCGTCCGGCAACTTCCGACATCGGCGCCAGCAGCGGCAGGCCGCCACGGTCGTCGGTCACGGTCTCGTAGGCGATTGCCGTCACGCCGGACGCAAGCAGGCCCTTGGTCTGCTCCGGATCCGGAGCAAGGTGGAGGTAGGTATACAGGATCTGGCCTTCGCGAAGCTGCGCCCATTCGCTGGGCTGCGGCTCCTTGACCTTGACGATCATGTCCGACTTGGCGAACACCTCGGCGGCCGTCTTGGCAATCGTGGCGCCGGCGGCGCGATAGGCGTTGTCATCGGCGCCGATGCCGGCACCGGCCCCGGTCTCGACCAGCACTTCGTGGCCATGGGCGACATATTCGCGG
>NZ_RZPL01000219.1:0-7804 GCF_004022805.1 Mesorhizobium sp. M7A.F.Ca.CA.002.04.1.1
CGAGGAAGCCAGGGACGCCGAAATCGCAAAGCTCCGTGCCGCAAAAATCCGGGAAGTCGCTGACCTCGATGGCAAGGTGACTTTGCTCAAGCAGGAAGCCAGCCGCTTGCAGTCCGGGAATGAAACCGCTCCTGAGCCGCAGCGCGAAATCACGGAAACTGCGGCGAGAAGCATTCAAAAGGCGCGGGACGCCCAAGCGGTTGAGCAACCTCAGCCGAAGCTGACGACGACGAGCCCGGCGGTCCTGACGATGCCTGAACCCGGTTCGATCAAGGTGCCCCTGAAGTTCAGGGTGGCGCACCGGCTTTACGACAGGCCAATGATGTTCAAGGCCGTCCGCTTTGCCTATCGTGCCGCGAAACGCGTGGTTAATCCGTCCTCTGCAACCGAGCCGGCGCAAAAAAAAAAAGTAATCGCTGATCTCCCGGACCAGGTTGCGATGGCCTCTAGTCGTCACCAGTTGGAAGGGCACGATGTCCAGGAGGTTTCGCTCGAATCCATTGGCAGGGTGGCGTCGAGCAAACAAGAAATGCTCACTTCGAACGAGGATTGCATTTGGACCGCGTTCTCTCCCTGCAACGTCGAGGCTGAACTAGCTCCGCGACTGCACGTCGCGAAAGGCGTGGTCAATGGCGACGAATTCGCTCGCATGCTGAAGACGGTTCCCTATGAGGCAGCGCCATTGCGGTTCGGTCGGTTTCACAATTGTGTGGCGCATCCGATCGCCGTGGCTCTCGTCACCCGGAACAACCAGGTCATCGCCGAAACGATGCGCATCTACCGCTATGTCAGGTCGCAAGTGACAGAGCTTGAATATTTGGTGGAAGACGATGCAGGCGCGCATCTGAAGGCTGAAACAGCGACCGAGATCGATGCGGACGTGATCATTCCCATGCACTACTCCCAAGCGTTCGGCCATGTGGTCTTTGATATGGTTCCACAATTGTTGGCGTTTCGTGATGAGATCATTGCTGAGCGGTTGCGTGTTGTCCTGTCGACGAAAGCGCCAAAATGGTTGATCAGGATGCTGTCGGTCTGGGGCTTCCTTCCACACCATTTTCTTATCCTCGACGCGGCCAGCACCGCTGTCTACAAGTTCCGTTCGGCCATTGTCTCCAATGCTCTGACCACGTTCACCACGTTCTTCCCGCATCCGGAAACAGCCGATCTGATGTCGCGAACGCTCGTGCTTCCCCCGGCGGTTCAAGACTATCGTGCCAGACGGATATATCTCGGGCGTTCAAGCGAAACCACAAATTCCGGTAGGACGATAGCCAACGAAGCCGCGCTTCAGGCTGCGCTGGTCAAGCGTGGTTTCAAGGTCATCGATCCGGCCGTGCTGGCTTATTCGGACCAGATCGACCTTTTCACAGATGCCGAAATTATCGTCGGAGCGCATGGGTCCGCCTTTGCCAACCTGATATGGTCGAAGGCGGGAACGGTGGTTTTCGACTTGATGCCCGACGCCTGGATCAATTTCTGGGGTGCCGGCGGCGGAGTAGTCGAATTATGGATCAGCCGTATCTGTGCCCTGAAGAAGTTCGACTACAATGTCATATTATGTGACTCTAATGGATCATCTGAAACGTGGCAGCCAAAGACCTATGCCATGCAGTCCACGGTTGACGTTGAAGTGGCCATGGACCACATCGATCAGGCGATAAAAGAGCTACACAAGGCCACCCGATGATTAGTCAGCGCGATTTTCAGGTCTTGTCCAATCTTGTTCGCAGGGACGTGAGCAGCAGGTTCAAGGGTTCGTTTTTCGGGATTGGTTGGGCGCTGTTAACGCCGTTGCTCACCCTTTCCGTTTTCACCCTGATGTTTGGCTCCGTGTTCGGCGTCAAATGGGCCGCCGCAGGTGCCAACCAGAACCACTCCGTCGGATTCTTTGCGCTTGCCCTGTTTTGTGGCCTCATGTTTTTCAACTTCTATGCCGAGGTTCTGTCCAAATCGAC
Source organism: Mesorhizobium sp. M7A.F.Ca.CA.002.04.1.1 (assembly GCF_004022805.1). NCBI lineage: Bacteria > Pseudomonadati > Pseudomonadota > Alphaproteobacteria > Hyphomicrobiales > Phyllobacteriaceae > Mesorhizobium > Mesorhizobium sp. M7A.F.Ca.CA.002.04.1.1. Next base: position 1,959 of record NZ_RZPL01000219.1, read on the forward strand.
GGGGGCTATATTGAACAACGCGACCTTCGTGAAAAAGATCGTCTTTCCGATCGAAATTCTGCCGGCGGTGGTCACCGGTTCCGCGATGGTGCAACTCGGAATCAGTCTGGCCGTGCTGCTGGTCTTTACCCTGATCATAACCGGAAGCCTGTCGCTCTATATCTTGCTCGCTCCCCTTACGATTGTTCCTTTCGTCCTGCTGGTGCAGGGAATTGCGTGGGTCTTGGCCTCTCTGGGGGTCTATTTTCGCGACATCAGCCAGATGATCGGTCCGGTTCTGACGGCGTCCATGTTTCTCTCGCCCATGTTCACGCCCCGAACATCGATGCCGGAATGGCTTCGGCCCTGGGTGGTTTTAAACCCGCTGACGGTGCCGATCGAAAATTTCCGTGCCGTCGTCCTCATGGATACCCTGCCTTCATGGTGGGCGCTGGCCGCCTATTTCTGCGTTGCCTTGATCGTCGCGCTGCTAGGCAGGCTGTTCTTCGAGAAGACACGAGGGGGATTTGCCGATGTCATCTGAGCGCGATAGCCGGCCCTTTGCGATCAAGGTTCGCAACGTCACCAAGCGATACACGATGTTCGAGCGGCCGGAAGACCGCTTCAAGCAGATGATCGTGCCGCGATTGGAACGTTTAGTGGGCATGCAACCCCGCCGCTATTACAAGGACTTCGCGGCTCTCAACGACATCTCCTTCGAACTCGGCCACGGCCAAGTGATTGGCATCATTGGCCGTAATGGATCGGGAAAATCCACGCTGCTGCAAGTGATCTGCGGAACGCTTCCACCGACCAGCGGTACGGTTGAAGTCAACGGCCGGATCGCGGCCTTGCTTGAACTCGGTGCCGGCTTCAATCGCGAATTCACCGGGCGTGAGAATGTCCACCTCAATGCCTCCATTCTCGGCGTCCCACGGGAGGAGATGGCCTGGCGTTTCGAGCAGATCGAAAGATTTGCGGAGATCGGCGACTTCATCGATCAGCCCGTCAAGACCTATTCGTCCGGCATGTATATGCGACTTGCCTTCGCTACCGCGATCAATGTCGATCCCGACATCCTGGTCGTCGACGAAGCGCTTGGGGTGGGCGATGAGGCGTTCCAGCGCAAATGCATGGCCCGCATCGAGCAGATCAAGGACGCCGGAGCTACTATCCTGTTTACCTCGCATGGCGCCCAGACGATCATTCAATTGTGTACCAGCGCAATTCTCATCGATGGCGGCGAGAAGATATTGGAGGGCACACCCAAGCGGGTGGCCAGCCAATATCAGCGGCTTGTCAATCTTCGTGGCGAAGAGGCCAGACAAGTGCGTGAAGAGATCAAGACGCTTGCCGGCACTAGCGATTCGGACGGCCCGCCGGTGATTGGCAATCATGCACCAGCGACGAAGTTGCCGACGCAGAGACCCGAACAGTCGGAGATCGTTGATGATGGTTTTTGGGACCCTGCGCTTACCAGCCAGACCATCACGCCCTATGAAGAGACTGGTGGGCGCATTGCCGACGTGCGGATTGTCAACACCGGTGGGGAAATGGTCAACGTGCTGACCCAAGGCTGTGTCTACGCGGTGCAATATACCTTCACTGCAACCACGGACGTCGACGATCTCGCGTTTGGCACCCTGTTCAAATCCCCTTACGGTGTGGAACTGTGTGGGGGAAATACTGATCGGGTGCCGGATCTTCGGCTGAAGAGCTTAGGGGTAGGCGAGTCTGTGCAGGTCAACTTTGAGTTTAAGTGCCTGCTACGGGCCGGAGTTTATTTCATCAACGTTGGAGCGATGGGGAATGCAAATTTTGAAAGACAATACCTTCATCGCATACTTGATGCCGTGATCTTCAAGGTTATGCCGGCCCCGGATGAGATTGACTACGGCTTCTTCAGCCTGGGAATGACCTTCAAGTTGACCCCCGCTGATTTGACCTCGGACACGCCCCTAGTTCGCAAGATTGCAGCCGCCTGAATTTGTTCCGCATCCATTCGGGGCACCGTTCGATGACCAACGATCAAAGACTTCCAAGCGCTTATCATCGCACGGACGCCATCGCCCGAGCGATGGAGTCAGGCGACCATCGCCAGATCATCGGTGGAATGTGGGATGAAATCGGCCGCTTGCAATTCGACTTGCTGGTCGATAATGGCCTGCAGCCCCGTCACAGGCTGATTGACCTTGGCTGCGGCAGTTTCCGGGGCGGGGTCCACTTCGCCAATTATCTTGACGCGGGTAATTATTTCGGCGCGGACATAAATGCTAGCATCATGGACGCCGGATACGACAGGGAACTGGCGCCGTTGGGACTGGCCAACAAAGTGCCGCGGGCCAATCTGCTGGTGACCGGTGATTTTGACGTTGGCAAATTGGGTACCACGTTCGACTACGCCTTGGCCTTGTCGCTGTTCACGCACCTGCCAATCAACCTCATTCGAACTTGCCTTGAGAAGCTTCGGCCGACAATGGCGACTGACGGTAGGTTGTTCGCGACTTTTTTTGTGTGTGATGATGGCCTGCCATTGTGGCGGCCTATCTCACATCCGAGAGGCGGCATAACCACTTACGGTGACGCGGACCCGTATCATTATAAGGTCGCCGACATTGAGTTTATGGCGGGATCGACAGGCTGGCACATCGAAAGAGAAGTTCGCTTCGATCATCCTCGAAGCCAGCGCTGCTTCGTGCTAGCCACGGCGGGACGCACGCCGTGCCCCGTATTCGGCAACCGCCGCAGTACCATCTCTATGGGTTTGATACGCTGACGCCCGCCATCGGACCGCCCAGCCGTAGAGTTGCTGATCGATCTCGGTCAACGTCGCCAACAGGTCCAGGGTCGATGACGGCAGTTCTTCTCGCATCGTTCGGACCGGCGCTGCGTTGATCCGGAAAACGTTCGACGATGTATCGCCAAGCGCGGCGAAGATTGCGGCGTTGTCGGCCTCGAAATTCTCCACCAGCCCAACGTAATCGAAGCGAGCTAGGTTGGCTTTGGCCCGATCGAGGAGCTCGTCCGGCGGCAACCCGCCTGGCTCGATATCGCTCTTGCCGACCAACGAGGCGCCCCAGCCCGACGCCAGTTGGCATGCTTGATGATTCCACATGTGCGAAGCGAACTTGGAGTCAGCCGTCTCTCCTGCCCGAAAGAACATTTCAGCATCGTTGTCATGTGCCAACGTATTGATTTCATACTCATCTCTCGTCGCGCCACGACAGTAGCTGTAATATGAAAGCAGCCGTTCAACGGGATCCCGGAGGAAGGTAAAGCTGTAACGTCCCGTCATGAAGCGTTCAGCGTAATCGAAACCGAAATGGCCGGATACCATCATCAAGGGTTCGAGTTGTTCCGGTGTGCGGCTGAGATAATCGCCGTGCATGCAGCAATTTTCTCGACCATACAGCTCGGATGCCTTTGCAAGTATGGACGTCCCGGCGGTCTTCTGAATATGAAGGAATAGAGCAGGTATCATGCAGGTATCACATCCAGATAACGGAAAAGTGAAAACCTACTTGCGCTGACAGCGTCGCAGAGTCAATTGGGCTGTCGCCTTTCGAAAAGATGCGATCTTCCGACTTATAGGAGCGGGCGCGCGGGGGGCAGACGAGACCAACCCAGTCACCCGCTCGGCCATCGCTTCCATATCAGGAACTCTTTCCGCATCCGTCGAACGGCCGGTGCCTTGCCGCGATATTGAGCGCCGTTTCACGAACGATTTTGACCGACTTCCAATAGTCGTCATACTCGTCCCGATTGTCAGCTTTGAATGTCTTCAAGATATCATCATAGGCGTCCTGCAGAACCGTGCTCTCGGGGTTGAGATTGGTAACGACGACCAACCCGGTCGGCGCGCAGTCCGTGACAGTCACGGATAGATCGGGACGATACTTCAGCAGGGTGGGAACTACCTTCCATACGTCACCTGCCCACCACCCTGGAAAGTTGTTGTCAGCAGGTTCGATCGCCGTTTTCATATCCCTGGTGGTCATCTTGTAGCCGGGAGGGAGACAGTCGTGCAGCAGAATGATTGAGCCTTCCGCGCACTCTCTTTCGGTGTTGATGAAGTCGCGCAGGAGGAACTCGAACAGATGCATGCCGTCTAGAAAGGCCAAATCTACAGGCTTGCCCAAAATCTTGCTCGGACGCGTTTTCTTGAAAAAATCGTCGCTGGTCTGCTGATAGAGAAAGCAGCGGGGCTTGGAGCCAATGATGTTCTTTGCACAGACAAAGTAGGGATCGACCGCTACCGTTTCACACTTGGCCAGCTCAAGAGTATTTCCAAACTGGACTCCAACTTCGAAATAGGATCGCGGCCTTAGGGCCGAGTGGATATCGGCGATCGTCTCTAGGTAGCTTTTCCCGACGACATCTGGTCCGTGGTTGGCATCCTTCATTCGCAAGTACTCCAGGCGAGTCGATATTGATCTGTGTGGTTGCCGCTCGTATCATCGTGGCCTGACACTGCAATCAGATGACTTTGGCAAGGTCCTACAAACGGGCCGTCAGCCGCTCAACCACCTCGTCGCACGCGGTGTACCAAGATCTGCACCGCCAGCCGAACGTAGCGGCCATTTTACCGCAGTTGAGGCGTGAATTCGCAGGACGTTTCGCCTTCGTCGGATAGTCTGACGTCGAAATGCCGCGCACCGCAGCGTACGGCCTGCCCCTTTCCAGACTCGTTACGAAGACGCGCTGTGCAAACTCGGCCCAATTTGTGTCGCCGTCGCCCGCCACATGGTAGACGCCCCACTCCGCAAACTTCAGGTCCGCCTTGAGGTGCCGCGCCATATGAAAGATGCCGTCGGCGATATCAAGTGCCGATGTTGGATTTCCCCACTGATCGGCCACAACCGAAATCTCGTCGCGGTCAGCGGCCAGCCGCAGCATGGTTTTCACGAAATTCTTGCCGAACGGGCTGTAGACCCATGCCGTGCGCAGGATCAGATGGCGCGGATTGGCCGATGCAACCGCCTGTTCGCCGGCAAGCTTGGAGGCGCCATAGACGCTGCGCGGTGCAGTGGCGTCGGTCTCGACATAGGCGCCATGGGCGGTGCCGTCGAAGACATAGTCGGTCGATAGATGGATGACGGGAACGCCAAGCAGCGCCGCCGCTTGCGCCACCTTGCCGGCGCCGACGGCGTTCACCGCGAATGCCAGATCGGGCTCGTCCTCGGCCTGATCCACCGCCGTGTAGGCGGCAGCCGACACGACGATATCCGGCTTCACGGCCGCGATGGCTTCGATCACCGTGTCGGGTCTTGCAAGGTCGAGTTGCGGACGGCCAATGGCGATGACCTCAACGCCGGCGGCCGCCTGGGCGGCCTCCAGGAGGCTTGCCGCGACCTGCCCGTCGCGTCCGGTGACAACCAGCCTCACGCCGCCCCCTTGCGTGCTTCGCCCAGCCGTTCACCGGCGTAGCGCTGCTCGCGGATCGGTCCCCACCACCATTTGTTGTCGAGAAACCAGTCGACGGTCTTGGCGAGGCCGCTGTCGAAATTCTCATTGGGCGTCCAGCCCAGGTCCCGGCCTATCTTCGAGGCGTCAATGGCATAGCGGCGATCGTGACCGGGGCGGTCGGTGACGAAGGAAATCAGGTCGCGATAGCTCTTGCCCCCTGCCCGCGGCCGCCTGCTGTCGAGCAGATCGCAGATCGTCTCGACGACGCCAAGGTTCGTCCGCTCGGAATTGCCGCCGACATTGTAGCTTTCGCCGGACAGTCCCCTGGTCGCGACAAGTTCCAGCGCGCGTGCGTGATCCTCGACGAACAGCCAGTCGCGCACATTGGCGCCGGCGCCATAGACCGGCAGCGGCTTTTCGTCGAGCGCATTGAGGATGACCAGCGGGATCAGCTTTTCGGG
>NZ_RZPL01000021.1:0-18800 GCF_004022805.1 Mesorhizobium sp. M7A.F.Ca.CA.002.04.1.1
GGCCGCACCGTGATCGGCTTGTCGCCTTTGAGCGCCTTCCTCTGCAGCGCCACCGGCCACCCGCCTGGCGACTGGCCGAGGTCGCCGCGCAGCATCGAGACGACCGAATCCGGGAAGGCGATATCCCTATCCGGGTTTTCGACATCGGCAACGGTCAGGTCCTGGCTGACCATCATCAATGCCATGTCGCCGACGACCTTGGACGACGGCGTCACCTTGACGATGTCGCCGAACATCAGATTGACGTCGTGATAGGTCTGCGCCACCTCGTGCCAGCGCGTCTCCAATCCGAGCGAGCGAGCCTGTTCCTTCAGATTGGTGAACTGGCCGCCCGGCATCTCGTGCAGATAGACTTCCGAGGCCGGCCCCTTGAGGTCGCTTTCGAAGGCGGCGTACTGGTTGCGCACCGCTTCCCAGTAGAACGAGATCTTCCTGATCCATTGCGGGTCGAGACCGGGGTCGCGTTCGGTGCCCTTCAGCGCCTCGACGAGTGAGCCAAGGCATGGCTGCGAGGTGTTGCCGGAGAAGGCATCCATCGCCGCGTCTATGGCGTCGACGCCGCTTTCCACCGCCGCCAGCACCGTCGCCGCCGACAGGCCCGACGTGTCGTGGGTGTGGAAATGGATCGGCAGGTCGGTCGCCTCGCGCAGCGCCTTGAACAGCACGCGTGCTGCGGAAGGCTTCAGCAGGCCGGCCATGTCCTTGACGGCGATGATGTGGGCGCCGGCCGCCTGCAATTCCCCGGCCAGGCCGACATAGTATTTGAGGTCGTATTTCGCCCGAGCCGGATCGAGGATATCGCCGGTGTAGCAGATCGCCGCTTCGATCAGCTTGCCCTCGGCTCCGACCGCATCCATGGCGACGCGCATGTTGTCGACCCAGTTCAGGCAATCGAAGACCCGGAACAGGTCGATGCCACCGCTTGCTGCCTGCTTGACGAAATGCTGCACGACATTGTCGGGATAGTTGGTGTAGCCGACGCCATTGGCACCGCGCAGCAGCATCTGCAACAGCAGATTGGGCGCCGCCTCGCGCACCAGCGACAGCCGCTCCCACGGATCCTCGGTGAGGAAGCGCATCGCGACGTCGAAGGTGGCGCCACCCCAGCATTCCAGCGATAGAAGCTGCGGCAAGGCACGCGCATAGGCACCGGCGATGCCGGCAATGTCATGCGTGCGCATGCGCGTCGCCAGCAGCGATTGATGGCCATCGCGCATCGTCGTGTCGGTGACCAGAACCTCCTTCTGATCGCGCATCCAGGCGGCGAACTTCTGCGGGCCCAGCACATCCAGCTTCTGCTTGCTGCCGCCGGGCACATTGCCGTTGAGGTAAGGCACCACGGGTGCCGCGGCGTCGGCCTTCGGCTGCGGCCGGCCGCGCGTCTCGGGATGGCCGTTGACGCTGACGTCGGCGAGATAGTTGATGAGCTTGGTGGCGCGGTCCTGGCGCTTGACCTGCTGGAACAGTTCCGGCGTCGTGTCGATGAACTTGGTCGTGTAGGAATTGTCGGCGAAGCTCGGATGGTTGATGATCGCTTCGAGGAAGGTCAAATTGGTGGCGACGCCGCGGATGCGGAACTCGCGCAGCGCCCGATTCATGCGGGCGATCGTCTCGGCCGGCGTCGGCGCCCACGCCGTCACCTTCTCCAGCAGCGGATCGTAGAAGCGGGTGATGACCGCGCCCGAATAAGCGGTGCCGCCGTCGAGGCGGATGCCGAAGCCCGTCGCGCCGCGATAGGCGGTGATGCGGCCGTAATCGGGGATGAAATTGTGCTCGGGATCTTCCGTGGTGATACGGCACTGCAGCGCGTGGCCGTTCAGCCTTATGTCCTTCTGCGCCGGCACGCCTGATTCCGGTGTGCCGATGGCAAAGCCGTCGAGGATATGGATCTGCGCCTTGACGATATCGATGCCGGTCACCTGCTCGGTGACGGTGTGCTCGACCTGGATGCGCGGGTTGACCTCGATGAAATAGAATTTGCCGGTGTCGGCATCCTGCAGGAACTCGACCGTGCCGGCGCCGATATAGCTGGTCTCGCGGGCGATCTTGAGCGCATGGCCGCAAAGCTCCTCGCGCTGCGACATTTCGAGATAGGGCGCCGGCGCCCGCTCGACGACCTTCTGGTTGCGGCGCTGGATCGAACAGTCGCGCTCGAACAGGTGCACGGCATTGCCATGGGTATCGCCCAGCACCTGCACCTCGACATGGCGGGCGCGTTCGATCAGCTTTTCGAGATAGACCTCGTCCTTGCCGAAGGCGGCTTTCGCCTCGCGCTTGCCTTCGGTGACTTCACGGGCAAGGTCGGCTTCGGCGCGGATGGCCCGCATGCCGCGGCCGCCGCCGCCCCATGATGCCTTCAGCATCACCGGATAGCCGATTTCCTTGGCTAGTGTCTTGACCGTCTCCATGTCATCCGGCAACGGATCGGTGGCGGGGATCACCGGCACGCCGACCTCGATGGCGAGATTGCGCGCCGCGACCTTGTTGCCGAGCCGCCGCATTGTGTCCGGCCTCGGCCCGATGAAGGTAATGCCGGCTTCGGCACAGGCGTCGGCGAATTCGGGACTTTCCGACAACAATCCGTAGCCGGGATGGATAGCATCGGCACCCGACAGCCTGGCGACGCGGATCACCTCCTCGATCGACAGATAGCTTTCGATCGGCCCCATGTCCTTGGTCAGATGCGGCCCGCGTCCGACCTGGTAGCTCTCGTCGGCCTTGAAGCGATGCAGAGAGTATTTGTCTTCCTCCGCCCAGATCGCCACGGTTTTGAGCCCGAGTTCGTTGGCCGCGCGGAAGACGCGAATGGCGATTTCGGACCGGTTGGCGACGAGGATCTTCGTGATGGCCAAGGACTGGGCTCCAGCGACGGAAGGAAGAGAAATCGGCGCAATGATTAGCGTGAAAATGCTGCAGTGCAAACGAAATTGACGCGCACTTAAACCGATTGAAATAGAAACATTGCGCCAAGGACCCTTCCCATTCCTCCGAACAGCTAAAAAAGAGCCGGCTTTCCGGTTAATGCACGATCATTGCCCGGCTAAGCATCGGCTCCATCGGCCGCCCCTGAACATGACGACGGCAAAAGAAAATGCCCGGCGCGAGGCGCCGGGCATCGGTAAATGGTCTGGAGACTGACGAGCTTACATCTTCTGGACGTAGGTGTACTTGCCGTCGTCGCCCTTCTTCCATTCGTACATGACGTAGCCGGGCAGCGTCGGATCGCCCTTGGCGTCATAGGACAGGTCGCCGAGAACGGTCTTGAAGGGGCCGTTTTCATGCAGCGCCTTGGCAACTGCCTGCGGGTCGTTCGACTTGGCAGCGGTCGCTGCTTCCGCGATCGCCTGCACGGCGGCGTAGGAGTAGAGCGTGTAGGCTTCCGGCTCGAAACCCTGCGCGCGGAACTTCTCGACGAGTTCCTTGTTGGCGGGGATCAGGCGCGGATCCGGGCCGAACGTGTTGAGCGTGCCCGCAACTGCGTCGCCAGCGATCGAAGCCAGTTCGTTCGACACGATGCCATCGCCGGAAACCAGCGTTGCCTTGAGGCCCTGGTCGGCCGCCTGACGGATGATCAGGCCGGCTTCGGTGTGCAGGCCGCCCCAATAGATGATGGAAACGCCGGCTTCCTTCATCTTGGCGATCAGCGCCGAGAAGTCCTTGTCGCCGACATTGATGCCTTCATACATGACTTCCGTCACGCCCTTGGCGTTCATCGCCTTCTTGGTTTCGTCGGCAAGGCCCTGACCGTAGGTGGTCTTGTCGTGAACGACAGCGATCTTGGCGTCCTTGAAGTTGGCGGCGAGATACGCGCCGGCAATGCTGCCCTGCTGATCGTCGCGTCCGCAGGTGCGGAACACGTTCCACAGACCGCGCTCGGTGAATTGCGGGTTGGTCGCGGCCGGCGTCACTTCGACGATGCCGTTTTCCGCATAGACTTCAGATGCCGGGATAGAGACGCCGGAGTTGAAGTGGCCGACCACGAACTTGACGCCGTCGCCGACGAACTTGTTGGCGACCGAGATACCCTGCTTCGGATCGGAGACGTCGTCGCCGACTTCGAGCTTGATCTGCTCGCCGTTGATGCCGCCCTTGGCATTGATGTCGGCGACAGCAGCTTCCGCCCCCTTCTGCAGCTGCGCGCCGAAGGCGGCGTTCGGACCGGTGATCGGGCCCGCGACGCCCATCATTACGTCAGCCCACGCGCTGCCGCCGAACGCGACAAGCGCGGTCAGGGCGACGGCGGACAAAAGTGACTTTTTCATTTAAACGCTCCCATTAACGGAGTGGGCGTGGATGAAGCTTTCATGCGATGCCCACCCTTATCGCAGAAAGCATAGTTTGCCGATTTTCAGGCACTTGTCACGCCGATTCAATTTCGAGGCGGCGTTAATGATGAACGTCAACCTTTCGGTTTCCAGCTCAAGAGTGAAGCTCTTTCGTAGAGCCAATTATACTGTGTCACCATCTGGTTGGTGCGCGTGTATTGATAGCCGACGAAGCCGAGGATCATCAGCACGATGGTGTCGACGACATAATAATGCAGCGAGAACATGGTGCCGCCGAACAGCGCGTGATGGATGAAGCGGATCGCGATGCCGAGGCCCAGCACATAGGCGAACAGCTGGATGAAGCTGCGCCACGTCTGGGCACTGGCCTTGCCCGTCATCCACGCCGCCCAGCCGCCGAGCAGACAGGTGACGAAGAAGAACTGCCAGATCGAGGGTTCCTCGTAAAGAATGCCCTGCATGGTGAAGTCTCCTTAGCATGATCCCGAAAGTTGCGGACTTTCCGGACAAAGATCATGCGACAAACAAACAATCTGGAGCGGAATAGCGGTGCACGCATTCCGCTTCGAACTCAGTGGTGTCCGCCCTCGAGATAGGCGGCGCGCACTTCCGGATTGGCGAGCAGTTCCTTGCCGGTGCCGCTCATCGTCACATTGCCGTTGACCATGACGTAGCCGCGCGTGGCGAGCTTGAGCGCGCCGAAGGCGTTCTGCTCGACCAGGAACACGGTCAGCCCCTGGGTGCGGTTCAGTTCGCGGATGGCGTCGAAGATCTGTTTGACGATCAGCGGCGCGAGACCCAGCGACGGCTCGTCGAGCAAAAGCAGCTTCGGCCGTGCCATCAGCGCGCGTCCGATCGACAGCATCTGCTGCTCACCGCCCGACAGCGTGCCACCGCGCTGGGTGATGCGCTCCTTCAAACGCGGGAACAGCGTGAACACCTTCTCGACGTCCTCGTCATAGTGCTTGAGGTTGTCGAGGCTGGCGCCCATCTGCAGGTTTTCCATCACCGTCATGCGCGGAAAGATCCGCCGGCCCTCGGGCGATTGGGCAATGCGCATGCGCGCGATCTCGTGCGTCGGCATCTGGGTTATGTCGGTGCCGGCAAAGGTGATAGTCCCGGCGCGAGCCCGCGGCGCACCGAAAATAGTCATCATCAGCGTCGACTTGCCGGCGCCATTGGCACCGATCAGCGCCACGATCTCACCCTGCTTGACGGTGACATCGACGCCGTTCAGCGCCCGGATGTTGCCGTAATAGGTCTGCACGCCCTTGATATCGAGCAGCGTTGTCGCGGCCATCACTTGCCCCCTCCACGCTTGCCCGCCACGGGCTTGGCAGCGGTCTTGCTCGCGGTCTTTCCGGAGGCTGCCTTTGCAGTCTTTGCGGAAGCATGGCTCGTCGCCACCTTGCCCGCATCCACGCGGCGCGAAAATTCCGTGTCCCTGCCCTGGCCGAGCAGCCTAGCCTGTTTGACCCATTCCTCGCGCGCGATACGTCCGTCAAAAGCAAGATAGGCTTCGGCGGCCTCGACGTCGGCCTTTTTCCAGGCGCCGATCTGGTCGAAGTGGAAGATGCCGTGGTCGTTGAGCTTCTTCTCGTTGACCGTACCGATGCCCTTTATGCGGGTCAAATTGTCGGCCTTGCCGCCGCGAGGCGCAGCCAGCCGGTTGGAGATCTCTCCAGTCTTCGCCGCAGGCTTGGCGGATGCGGTCGACTTCGCCGCCGTGCCGGTTGCCGCCTTCGACGTCGCTTTCGGAGCAGGCTTTGCCTTCGCCGGCGGCACGGCTGCCTGCGAGGCTGCCTTGTTTGCCGCGGCGAGCGACCTGGCGTCGACCTGACCGGCCTTTGACGCTCCCTTGGCCACCGTAACCCGCTCGCCCGAACTATGGCCGACCGTGTCGGTCACCGGCCCGGCGAGATAGGACGACGATGTTCCCGGACCGTGCGCGGCATCCGGCCCCGTATCGAGCTGTTCGATGACATCTTCGTCGCCGACTTCGGTAAGGACCGCTTCGACTTCCTCGTCGTCGACGCCGAGATAGGCGGCGATGACGCGCGGATCGGTGCGCACCGACTGCGGACTGCCGTCGGAGATCTTGCGGCCATACTCCAGCACCACGACATGGTCGGAGATCTGCATGACCACCGACATGTCGTGCTCGATCAACAGGATCGAGGCGCCGGATGTGTTCTTGATGTCGATCAGCAGCTCGTTGAGCGCCGCCGATTCCTTCGGATTGAGGCCGGCCGCCGGCTCGTCGAGGCACAGAAGCTCGGGTCCCGTGCACATGGCGCGAGCGATCTCGAGACGGCGCTGCGCGCCATAGGGCAGGTCGCCGGCCGGGTCGTCGGCACGGTCGACAAGATCGGCCTTTTCCAGCCAATGCTTGGCGAGCTCCACCGATTCGGCCGAGGCCTTGCGATAGCCGCTGAAGCCGAACAGGCCAAGCACCGTGTAGCCCGATGCCTTCATCAGTTTGTTGTGCTGGGCGACCAGCAGGTTCTCCAGCAGGGTCATGCCGGAGAACAGGCGGATGTTCTGGAAGGTGCGCGCCACCTTGGCGCGCGCCGGGATTTCATGGTTGGGCAGCCGCTCGAGCAGGAAGGTCGAACCATCGTTCCGGTTGAGCGTGATCATGCCTTCCGAGGGCTTGTAGAAGCCGGTGATGCAATTGAACACCGTGGTCTTGCCGGCGCCGTTGGGGCCGATCAGCGCGGTGATCTCGCCGCGCTTGGCGGCGAAAGACAGATCCCCGATGGCCACCAGGCCACCGAACTTCATCGACAGATGATCGACCTGAAGGATAGCGTCGTTCATGCCCGAAGCGGCTTTCTGAACAGGGTTCGCATTCATCAGCCGTGTCCTTCCTTGGTGAAGGAGCTTGAGACGGCCTTTCGCTCCTTCAGGAAGGCGGTTGGTTCACGACTGCCGACGAAGCCGCGCGGCTTCCACAGCATGACGATGACCATGGCCATGCCGAACAGCAGCATGCGGTAGAGTTCCGGTGTGAAGTCCGGTCCGAAGACCTGCTTGAGGAAGTCGAGTTCGCGCAACGCCTCGGTGCCGCCGATCATCACCATTGCGGCGACCGCTATGCCGACCAGCGAGCCCATGCCACCGAGAACCACGATGGCCAGGATGATGGCCGATTCCAGGAAGACGAAGGATTCCGGGCTGACGAAGCCCTGCCGTGCGGCGAAGAATGCGCCGGCGAAGCCGCCGAACATCGCACCCGTGGCAAAGGCCGTAAGCTTCGTGGTGGTGGTGTTGATGCCGAGCGAGCGGCAGGCGATCTCGTCCTCGCGCAACGCTTCCCAGGCACGGCCGACCGGCATGCGCCGCAGCCGGATGGTGACGAAGGCTGTCAGCAGCGCCAGCGCCAGGATCAGGTAATAGAGGAAGATCTTGTAGTAGGCGCTCGATGTCGCCAGATGCAGCACCTTGGCGACGTAATTGGGGTCCGACACGTTGAAGGTCATCAGGCCGAAGAAGGTGACCTTCGGGATGCCGGAAATACCGGCTGAACCGTTGGTGACTTCCCGCCAGTTGATCAGCACCAGGCGGATGATCTCACCGAAAGCCAAGGTGACGATCGCCAGGTAATCGCCGCGCAGGCGCAGCACCGGGAAACCGAGCAGCACGCCCCAGAAGGCGGCCATGGCGCCGGCGGCCGGCAAAAGGATCCAGAACGACAGGCCGTACTGCGTGCCGAGCAGCGCATAGGCATAGGCGCCGACCGCGTAGAAGGCGACATAACCGAGGTCGAGCAGGCCGGCGAGGCCAACGACGATGTTCAGGCCCCAGGCCAGCATCACATAGATCAGGATCTGGATGCCGAAATTGTCGACCCATTTCAGCGAGCCTTGCAGTCCGCCGACGAACGACCAGGACATCAGCGACAGGATCGCCACCACCAGGATCGGATAGAGGATCAGCGCGGCAATGCCGAGTTTGGTGAAGTTGGCATGAATGAAGCCGCGGAAATAATAGATCACGCAGGCCAGCACATAGATGACCGACAAGGCGCGCAGGAACTGCAGATAGCCCGCCGGCTCCGCTCCCACCCATCCGACGAGAGAGCTGTTGACCGCAAACAACACCACCGCCGCGACCAAGGCCACGATGAAGGCCGGCAACTGGAAGAAGCGTGACGCCACGCTGGCCGGCAGCAGGCCGGTGGCGACGTCGGTGATCTTCTGGTTGGCCAGGAAGGGCTGTCCATAGGCGACATAGAGGAAGCGCCCGACAGCCGTGGCGATAACCACGGCGGCAAGCAGGCCCCAGCGTGTCGTCAGGACCAGTTCATTGGAAATGTTCTGGCCGGTCTTCAGGCCGATGAACAGCACGAACAGGCCAAACGATATGGCAGCGGCATAGAGCGCCTCACGCAATGCGCGCTGCATGGGGGTGGCGACGGTGTCGCGCTCCGGAGATACGGTGACGGCCATAGTCTCAGACCTTTTCGACTTCTGGCCGGCCCAATATGCCGGAAGGCAGGAAGATCAGCACGATGGCCAGGATCGAGAACGCCGCGACATCCTTGTAGTCGATCGAGAAATAGGCCGACCACATGCTCTCGATGAAGCCGATCATCAACCCGCCGACCACCGCGCCCGGCAGCGAACCGATGCCGCCCAGCACCGCCGCCGTGAAGGCTTTCACGCCCGGCGTGAAACCATCCGAGAAGGCAATGACGCCGTAATACATCAGGAACAAAGTGCCGGCGACCGCGGCAAGGGCCGCACCCATGATGAAGGTGATCGAGATGGTACGGTCGACATCGATGCCGAGCAGCGCCGCCATCTTGCGGTCCTGCTCACAGGCCCGTTGCGCTCGTCCAAGCGAGGTCTTGTTGACCAGATACCAGAACAGCGCCAGCAGCAGCGCCGTGACGACGACGATGATGATCTGCTTCAGCGACACGCTGATGCCGTTGATGTTGTAAACCTGGCTGACCATCGGCGGGATCGGCTTGTTGCGGGGACCCTGCGTCACCTGGACGAAGTTCGACAGCGCGATCGACATGCCGATGGCAGTGATCAGCGGGGCCAGTCGGAACGAACCGCGCAGCGGCCGGTAGGCCACCTTTTCGATCGTCCAGTTGTAGAGGCTGGTGAGCAGCATCGCCACGATCATCATGATCAGCAGCGCCAGCACAACCGGCACGGAATAGAACAGCGCGCCAAGGGCGAGGAAGACGATCAGTGCCGTGAAGGCACCCACCATGAAGATGTCGCCATGGGCGAAATTGATCATACCGATGATGCCGTAGACCATCGTGTAGCCGATCGCGATCAGCCCATAGATCGATCCCAGCGTCAGCCCGTTGATAAGCTGCTGGACAAAGTACTGCATGTGTACATGGCTCCCCTGGAATGTCGCCCATGCAGACGCATTCCTTTTCGTATTTCCCCTAGTCGTAAAGTTTCGAGCCCGGATTGCAACGTCATTTTTCAATCGTCATGCGTGTTTTCGAAGCACGCCGCCCGATTGCCCGTTTTCCATCATCCGACCCCTGGACTATCGCGGACCCTACCATTGGCATAACGCAATGTCTTTGACGATTCGACCGCATCATGCGCCCCGTTTCGAAGAAATCGCCGTCAAAATTAGGTGATGAAAGGAATCCTTGCGTTTTTGGCACGATCCATTTTTCAGGTCGTTGCTTTCCGCAAGGTCAGGATTCCCATCACTTGACAACAAACCCGTGCGCGAACGGGTCGCGGTCGTCGATGAAGATGGTGTTCAGTCCGGTCATGCGCGCCCAGCCGCCGATCGAGGGAATGATGGCCGGCTTGCCGGCCACGCTGACATCCTTTTCGACCTTGCCCTTGAACAGCGAACCGATGATCGATTCATGCACGAAGCTGTCTCCGGCCTTGAGTTTGCCCTTGGCATGAAGCTGCGCCATGCGCGCCGAGGTGCCGGTGCCGCAGGGCGAGCGGTCGATCGCCTTGTCGCCGTAGAACACGGCATTGCGGGCATCCGCCCCATCCACCGTCGGCGCACCGGTCCACAGCATGTGCGACAGCCGGTTGATGCCAGGATTTTCCGGATGCACGAAGGAATATTTCTCGTTGAGCCGCTGCCGCACCACCGGGCTCCAGGCGATGAAGTCGCCCGCCGAATGATCGGCCATGTCGCGATAGTTCTCCTGCGGTTCGACGATGGCGTAGAAGTTGCCGCCATAGGCGACGTCGACGGTGATTTCACCGAGCCCAGGGCATTCGACCGTCAGCCCCTCGGCATGGAGGAAGGATGGCACATTGGTGATGCGCACCTCCTCGACATAGTCGCCGACCTGCTTGTATTCGGCGACGACCAGCCCGGCCGGCGTGTCGAGCCTGAGCACGCCCGGCGTCTTTGGTTTGATCAGTCCGTGCTCGATGGCCATCGTCACCGTACCGATCGTGCCATGGCCGCACATCGGCAGGCAGCCGGAGGTTTCGATGAACAGGATGGCGATGTCGCAATCCTCGCGCGTCGGCGGATAGAGAATCGAACCGGACATCACGTCGTGGCCGCGCGGCTCGAACATCAACCCGGTGCGGATCCAGTCATATTCGGCCAGAAAATGCGCACGCCGCTCCATCATCGTCGCGCCCTGCAACAGCGGGCCGCCGCCGGCGACCAGCCGCACAGGATTGCCGCAGGTGTGGCCGTCTATGCAGAAGAAGGATTTCTTGGCCATGACGCTCCTCGAAAATCAAAAACCCGAAAAAATCAAAATCGTTGCGGACTGAAGGGGGCCAGATCGATCGGCGGAGTCTGCCCCAGGACAAGATCCCTGATCAACCGTCCGGTGGCCGCCGCCTGGGTCAGGCCGAGATGGCCATGGCCGAAGGCATAGACCACCGACCGCTTTCCCGGCGCGCCGCCGATGACGGGCACTGAATCCGGCAGCGAGGGGCGGAACCCCATCCATTCGCGCCCGCCCGAGGGATCGAGCCCCGGCAGGAATTTCTGTGCCTTCTGCAGCAGCGCCTTCGACCTGGCATAATTGGGCGGCCGTTCGATGCCGCCGAGTTCGACGGCGCCGCCGACGCGCAGACCCGTTTCGAGCGGCGTGACGACGAAACCATGGCCGGAGAAGATCAGCATCCGCTTCACGTCGAAGGCACTCGTGGGCAAGGTGGTGTTGTAGCCGCGCTCGGTCTCCAGCGGAATGCGATCGCCGAGTTGCTTAGCCAGCAGATGCGACCAGGCGCCGGCGGCGACGACGAGGTGCCGGGCCTCTCTGGTCGTGCCGTCTGCCAACGTCAGCGTCGCTCCATCCTGATCCGCCGCGACTTGGCTGATCCGGACCAGCTCAAAGCGAGCGCCCTTGGCCTGCGCATAGGTCCACACCGCTTTGCCCAGCAGTTTCGGGTCGGCGACCGTCTTCCATCCCGGCACGAACGTGCCTTTGATGAAGCGCGGCGACAGGCCCGGCTGCAAGGCGGCCAGTTCCTCGCCCTCGACGTGGCGGAAACCGATGCCGAAACGCTTACGCGCCGCCCAGCCGGGCAGCCCGGCCTGAAATTCGGCTTCGCTTTCGTAAAGCTCGAGCGAGCCATCCTCGCGCAGCATCGACCGCGTGCCGGAGCGATCGAGCAAGCCCATCCACTCCGCCTCGGCAAGCTTCATCATGCCTGCTTGAGCGGCAAGGCTCGCCTCGTATTTCCCCGGCGCACCGGCGCGCCAGAAGCGGATCAGCCAGGGCAGAAGCGTCGGCAGGTAGGCGGGCGGGATGCTGAGCGGGCCGAGCGGATCGGCCAGCCATTTCGGCAGCTGCCGCATCATGCCCTTGTGCGCCAGCGGCAGCACGTCGGAGAAGGCGAAGGCGGCGGCATTGCCCGAGCTCGTCACCTCGCAAATGCCTGTGCGATCGAAGACGGTGACCCTGCGTCCCGCCTCAGCGAGAGAAGCAGCGGCACAGATACCGATGATGCCGCCACCGACGATGGCTATGTCCAACCCTTCTCCCCGTTCACGGGGAGAAGGCGCCCGAAGGGCGGATGAGGGGCTGCGCCCCGCTTCTGTCGACTTGGAATTTCCTTGCACGTGGGCGCTGCCCCTTATCTGGCTGCCACCATCTTCTCCCTGCGAACAGGAAGAAGAAGCCTCAGAACTGCGGCAGTGTCGGCCGCACCGCGAGCGCATCCTTGACGATCTTCTCGACGGACTTGCGGCGATCGCCAGACAGCGGCTGTCGCGGCATGCGAACGCGGTCATTTGTGTTGATCGCGAACACTTCGGCAAGCTTGATGTTTTGGACCAGATAGGTCGAGACGTCGAGATCGAGCAGCGGCCGGAACCAGCGGTAGATGCCGAGCGCCTCTTCGCGGCGACCCTGCTTCATCAGCTGGTAGATGGCGACCGTCTCGCGCGGGAACGCGGTGACCAGTCCGGCCACCCAACCGATGGCGCCGACCGACAGCGCCTCGAAGGCCAGATTGTCGACGCCGGTGAACAGGTCGTAGCGAGTGCCCAGGCGATTGATGATCTCGGTCGAACGACGGATGTCGTCGGAGGATTCCTTGATCGCGACAAAGCGCTCGTCCGACGCCAGCTCCTCCATCTGGTCGACGCTGACGTCGACGCGGTAGGCAAGCCGGTTGGAGTAGATCATGACCGGCAGGTCGCCAGCCTGCGCGACCGCGCGCAGCGCCGCGACCGTCTCTTCCGCATTGGTGTGGTAGATCGGGCTCGGCACGACCATCAGGCCGTTGGCGCCTTCCCGGCTCGCGCGCTTGGCGATGCTGGCGGCCTCGCGTGTGCCGGCCTCGTTGACCGTCAGCAGCACCGGCTTCTTGCCGGCGACCTTTTGTGCGGTCTTCAGCACCTCGATCTTCTCATCGGGCGACAGCATCGGCCCCTCGCCGAGCGATCCGCAAACGATGATGCCGTCGCAGCCAGCTTCCATCTGCAGGTTGAAGCAGCGCTCCATCTCGGCATGATCGAGGCGATCATCCGCGGTGAATTTGGTCGTGACGGCAGGAAAAACTCCGGTCCACATGATCATCTCTCCATCTGATATATCACTGGTATATCTATTAACAAACCCGCTGTCAATGCGGAATCCGTTATGATATATTCAAGATATATCAGGAGAGCGCATTTGATATCCACGGCAGCAAGCACCTCGGCGGAGCCGGCCGCGACCAGGGCCTACCATGTGCTCGAGCACATGATCGTCACGCTCGAACTGGCCCCGGCAAGCTTCGTCACCGAGGGCGCCCTGATCGACAGGCTCGGGCTTGGCAGGACACCGGTGCGCGAGGCGATCCAGCGGCTGGCCTGGGAAGGGCTGCTCGACATCAGGCCGCGCGCAGGCATCGCCATCGCCCCGCTGCATCCCGGCGACTGGCTGCGCGTGCTCGACGCGCGTCGCGGCGTCGAGGTGGTGCTGGCCCGCTCGGCCGCCCGCTTCGTCACCCGCGAGGCCGCCGACCTGTTTCACGAAGCAGCGCTTGCCATGCAGAAAGCGGTGATCTCGGGCAACGTGCTTGCCTTCATTCAGGCCGACAAGGCACTTGACGAAGCGTTGGCACTGGCTGCCGACAATCCCTTCGCCGCCCGTTTGGCCGCCCCGTTGCAGACCCACAGCCGCCGCTTCTGGTTCCGCTACAAGGCCGAGACCGGTCTTGCCGAATCCGCCGAGCACCATGTCGCGCTGATCCGCTCGATCCTTGCCGGCGACGAGGAGGCCGCGGCCAAGGATGCCAAACGCCTGATGGCGCTGCTGCGCGGCCACGCCGAAACGGCGGCGACGCGCTGAGCGTCTTTTAATCCGATGCGCTTTCGTCGCCGGTGCTTCCTCGAAGCTCGGATCACGTCCCTGGCAAGGCAGCCGCCGCCATCAACGAACCGTCCCAGCCTTCGCCCGCCGTGATGACGCAGCTCTGACCATGCGTGTCGGTGGCAAGGATCGTCCAGGTGCCCTGGTCGGAGACGAATATCTCAAGAATGACGCTCGGGTTGACCAGGCCGCGCGCAGCCTCGCTTTCGTGGAATTTTTCCCCGAGCGCTTTGATCATATCCGCACGGGCTGCGCATTGCTCCGCCATCGCCGGGACGGCGGCAAACGCGGAAACCGCCGCGAAAAATAGCGTTGCCACAAGACGGGTCATCTGACACCTCCTTGCGCCAGACGATGTCCCCGAAGCTGTCGCCAGCGCCGTTGCTTGATCTGCCGTACCTCCTTGCGGCAGGACTGCAAACCAAGACGGCAGATGCCCACTTGGTTCCATCACATTAGCGTTCACGCAGATAGGGTCGTCGCCGGACTGCAAAAAAGCCCGGGCGCGAGCGCCCGGGCCTCAAATTCAAAATCAATCTGTTGTCCGGTCAGTTCATCGTCGGGATGACGAATTCGGCACCGTCCTTGATCCCGGACGGCCAGCGCGAGGTCACCGTCTTGGTCTTGGTGTAGAAACGGAACGCGTCCGGGCCGTGCTGGTTGAGGTCGCCGAAGGAAGACGCCTTCCAACCGCCGAAGGTGTAGTAGGCGATCGGCACCGGGATCGGCACATTGATGCCGACCATGCCGACCTGGACACGGCTTGCGAAATCGCGCGCGGCATCGCCGTCACGAGTGAAGATGGCGACGCCATTGCCCATCTCGTGGTCGTTGGCGAGCTTGATCGCGCTCTCATAGGTCGGCGCGCGCACAACCGACAGCACCGGCCCAAAGATCTCTTCCTTGTAGATGCGCATGTCCGCGGTGACGTTGTCGAACAGGCAGCCGCCCATATAGTAGCCGTCTTCATAGCCCTGCATGGAGAAGCCGCGGCCGTCGACGACCAGCTTGGCGCCTTCCTTGACGCCGGTGTCGACATAGCCCTTGACCCGCTCCAGGGCTTGGCGCGTCACCAGCGGGCCGAAATCGGCGGAAGAGTCGGTCGAAGGACCGACCTTCAGGCTTTCGACGCGCGGGATCAGCTTTTCCATCAGCCGGTTGGCGGTGTCGTTGCCGACCGGGACGGCAACCGAGATCGCCATGCAGCGTTCGCCGGCCGAGCCGTAGCCGGCGCCGATCAGCGCGTCGACCGTCTGGTCCATGTCGGCATCGGGCATGATGATCATGTGGTTCTTGGCGCCGCCGAAGCACTGCACGCGCTTGCCGGCGGCCGTGCCGCGCGAATAGATGTAGTGGGCGATCGGCGTCGAGCCGACAAAGCCGATGGCCTTGATGTCGGGATCGTCGAGGATGGCGTCGACCACGTCCTTGTCGCCATTGACGACATTGAGGATGCCCCCCGGCAGGCCAGCTTCGAGGAACAGTTCGGCGATGCGCATCGGCACGCCCGGATCGCGCTCCGAAGGCTTCAGGATGAAGGCGTTGCCGCAGGCGATGGCCGGCGCGATCTTCCACAGCGGGATCATTGCCGGGAAGTTGAACGGCGTGATGCCGGCGACGACGCCGAGCGGCTGGCGCATCGAATAGACGTCGATGCCGGGGCCGGCGCCGTCGGTGAATTCACCCTTCATCATGTGTGGCGCGCCGATGCAGACTTCGACCACTTCGAGGCCGCGCTGGATGTCGCCCTTGGCGTCGGCGATCGTCTTGCCGTGCTCGCGCGCCAGGATGTCGGCCAGTTCGTCATAGTCGCGGGCGACCAGTTCGAGAAACTTCATCAGCACGCGCACGCGACGCTGCGGGTTGGTTGCGGCCCATTTCGGCTGCGCAGCCTTGGCGTTCTCCACCGCAGCGCGCAGTTCCGCCTGTGATGCCAGCGCCACCGTGCCGCGCACGGAGCCGTCCATCGGCTGCATGACATCCTGCTTGCGGCCGCTGGTCCCGGCGACGTGCTTGCCGCCGATGAAATGACCATAGTCGATCATGATTTCTCTCCCTTGTTTGTGATGCTGCATTGTCCGCCTTTGGCCGGCGGATGGCAACGCGACGGAGAACGCAACCGTTGTGCGGAAAGTAGATAGCGGTTGACGGACGAGCATCAATTCTCGCAAATGCGAGACCCCGTCTGATAGCAGCAGGGATTGAGAGATTGAGTTTCCACCACAGGACGCGGCGTCAGCGATTGTCATCTGGACCATCCCCATGAACTGGGATGACGTCCGCATCTTCCTTGCCGTGGCGCGTGCCGGCCAGATCCTTGGCGCCGCCAAACGGCTGGAGCTCAACCACGCCACCGTCTCACGCCGCATCGCCGCACTCGAGGATGCGCTTCGGACAAAGCTGTTTCGCCGGCTGACCACCGGCAGCGAGCTGACTCCCGCCGGCGAGCGCTTCCTCGACATTGCCGAGCGCATGGAGGGCGACATGATCGCCGCGCGCTCGACCATATCAGGCGAAGGCGACGATGTTTCCGGCACGGTGCGCATCGGCGCCCCGGACGGTTTTGGCGTTGCCTTCCTGGCCAAACGCCTTGGCGCGCTGACCGCCCTGCACCGCGAACTGACGATCCAGCTTGTGCCGGTGCCGCGCTCCTTCTCCCTGTCGCGCCGCGAGGCGGACATCGCCATCACTGTCGAGCGGCCGACCGAAGGCCGGCTGGTGGCGGGAAAGCTGGTCGACTATTCGCTCGGCCTGTTTGCCTCGCGCGCTTATGTCGATGCCAATGGTCTGCCCAAAACAGCGGCCGAACTCGGCCAGCACACCCTTATCGGCTATGTGCCGGATCTCATTGTCAGCCCTTCGCTCGACTACGCGGCCGAATTCAGCGCGGACTGGCGCACCAGTTTCGCCATCTCCTCGGCGCTCGGCCAGGCCGAAGCAGTGCGCTCGGGCGCCGGCATCGGCATCCTGCACACCTTCGTCGCCCGCTCGATGCCGGAACTCGTGCCGGTCGATGTCGTGGCACCCATCCGCCGCGCCTACTGGCTGGTCTATCACGAATCGGTCAGGCCACTGCGCCGCGTCCAGATCGTCGCCAGCTTCATCACCAAGATGGTGGAGCGGGAGCGGAACCTGTTCGTCTGAGGCATGTCGCCCAAAACTGATCTCGGTTTTGGGCGAACGACATGCATAAACTAAGACGCTAAAGCGCATCGCATGAATCCGATCAAACGCGATACGCTTTGGCCGTGCCGCCTTTTCCTTGCCACAAAACCGGCCAGTGTGGCATCAGGCGTGCGGTCGCCGGCCACGGGCAGGTCGCCGGGTGGGGAACCTTTCAGAAAGCTGGCGCGGATAGACATGCGAGCCGTTCTTGCCATCCTGCCGCTGCTTTTCGTTTCCGCTTGCGCCAATCCGTGGACGAAGGTCCCGGAGGCCGAACTGCCCAAACCGATCCGCTACGCCATGGCGCGGCCTTCGCCTTTCGTCTTCGGCAATTATTGCGGCCCCGGCACCCGCACCGGCGATCTGTCGGCCCGGCCGGTCGACCGCCTCGACGCGGCCTGCCAGACGCATGACGCCTGTTACATCGCCCGCCACAACCATTGCGACTGCGACGGCGCCCTGGTCGCCTCGGCGAAAGCGATCCGTGACGACAACGCAACGCCGCGCAAGATGCGCGGCGAGGCCGAACTGCTGATCGCCACCTTCGCCATTCCCGTCTGCAAGGTCTTCCCGCAGGGCTTCATGCCGCCGCGCGATCCGGCGCAATTGAGCGCCCTGAAGACCGGAGCGGCCGGGTGAAGGGTCGCGCATTCATCGCCGTTGTTCTGTTCGGGCTGGCTGTCCTTGCCGGCTGTGCCGGTACTGGTCGCAATGCCTGCGATCTCCTGCAAGGCCAGAGCGCTTGCGCGCGACCCGCGCTCTCCGCGGAGACAGCTGGGCCGCGGATCGCCGCCGCGCAGTTTTTCGGCGACGCCGGCACCAGCGACTACGAAAAACGCTTCCTGGCGCTGCTCGCCCGCCATCAGCTTGGCGCCATGGACCGCGCCAACGGCACCGGCCCTTTCGGCCACGACCGCCATGAGATCGCCAACAGCGATTTCCAGGCGACCTACCGGACGCTGCAAAAACTGGCCGGGCCGGTTGCCGAAACGCATCTGCCGCCGGCCGACGCCAACAGCGGCGAGGGTCATTTTGACGGACGCTGGCGGGTGTCGCGACAGACGCTCTACATCGATGCGGCGGCGCGGCCTTCGGCGCCCAAGACCTTCGATTTCTCCGGCCTGCAAGCGCGCAGCGTCGAGATCGTGCTGCGCCAGGCCGGCAAGCAACCGGCCGACATCGAAGGCGTCTGCGACGGCACGCTGGCGATCCGTGCCGGCGGCGCTTCACGCACCATCGCCACGGGCACGGCATTTCGCTTTCGCCTGTCCGGCGAGGACGATACGGTCAGCCTGTTTCCAAGTGACGGCCTGAACCGCTGCGCGGCAAGAATCCGCTCCAGCCTTGCTCCGGCCGGCGCGCCGCTCACCATCCGACGCGAAGAGACCGCCGATCCGGCGCTTGCCGCTTTCGACAGTCGCTACGAGCGTTGCCCGACGCCAGACCCAACCGGCCTCGATCCTCTCAGCCGCGCCTTCTATGCCAGCCGTTGGCTGTCGCAGACCTGTGCCTTGCCGATCGGAAAGCCGCGCCTGCTGCGCAAATCGCGCGACGGCTTCAACGCC
>NZ_RZPL01000220.1:0-7724 GCF_004022805.1 Mesorhizobium sp. M7A.F.Ca.CA.002.04.1.1
CGGCAAGGCCTGGAATCGTCGGCAGCCTCGGGCGCGCGCCTGTCGCGATCAGCGCCTTCCTGAAACGCAAGGTTTGTCCGGCGACCGTGACAGCGTCCGGTCCGGAAAACAGCGTTTCGCCGAAATAAAGGTCGATGCCTTCGGAAACCAGCCTATCGGCGGCATCCGCGCGGCTGATCCGCTGCCGGATCTGCCGCATCCGCGTCATGGCGCGCGGAAAGTCGACGTGAAGACGGTCCGGCATGTCGCCGCCGAAATTCTCGGCATCGCGCATGTCGGCATAAAGCCTTGCGGTGCGGATGATCGACTTGGACGGGATGCAACCGACATTGACGCAAGTTCCGCCGATCAGATTGCGCTCGATGAGCGCGACCTTTGCGCCGAGGCCGGCCGCTTCGTAGGCGGCAGTCAGCCCAGCCGGCCCGGCACCGATGACGACGAGGTTGTAGGGACCGTCCGGCTGCGGGTTCTTCCAGTGCGGCGGATGGGCGCTCGCGATCAGACTGATGTCGTTGCTGTCGACGGGGAAGGCGGTGGTCCTGGTCCGGTCACGCGACATTGCCGCCACCTGACGCCGGGCTTGCCGGCTGAGACAGCCAGCCGCCATTGAATCCGGCCTTGTGCAGGCCGCGACGGATATGCTGATTGGACCGCATCAGCTTCCAGATCAGCCCTGACCGATGGTTCTCGATCATCATCACCACGATACCCTGATCCAGCCCATAGTGGCCCTCCGACACCCAGCCGTGCCTCCCGAATTTACGCCGGTTCGCCAATGTCGGATTGAAGCCGCTCGGCAGCCGGAAATTGTCGATCACCTCGGGGTAGCGATCACCGAGATGGCGCAGCGCCGCCAGGCAGATCTCCGGCGCGAAAGGCAGTGATGCCGGATAGGACCAAGGGGCGATCGTCCCGTCATCGGGCCCGAACGGAGCGCCGCGCGCGGCATAGCCGGAAAACCGCCGGCGCTGTCGCTCCACGCTGGTGCGGAAGCCGCCCGGCCCGTCGCCCGCCGAAAGTCCCCAAAGGTTCTCTTCATAGCCGTCATAGCCGTAAGGGTTGTGGCGCGCATAGTCGCGATGCAGATAGGTCGAGCGGCGGCTGTTTTCGAAATAGTCCGAGTTCTTCTCGCGCATGAAGGCGTCGCGGATGCCGGCGAAATCGATCCAGGCATGCGAGAACTGGTGCATGAACAATGGGCCGCCATACAGCACGTCGTAGCCGTAGATGTTTTCCCACTGATAGGTCGCCGTCCAGCCCTCGTAGCTGTTATCCGAGGTTGGACTGTCAGGCGAGGCCATCGACAGCACGTAGAGGATCGTCGCTTCGTTGTAGCCCTCCCAGCCATAGTGCAGAAAGCCGCTCTTTGGCTTCCAGCCTTGCCGCAGGGTCGGGCTTGAACCTTGTGCCCACCGCCAGTCGACGCGCCGGTAGAGCGCCTCGGCCAGTTGGCGGATTTCGGCTTCCTCGTCATCGTCACCGGAGAAATAAGCGCTCGCCACCAGCATGCCTGATATCAGCAACGCCGTATCCACCATCGACAGTTCGCAGCGCCAGACGCGCAGGCCGGTCCGCATATCGAGGAAGTGGTAGTAAAAACCCTTATGGCCGGTGACGTCGTCGCTATTGCCTTGCCGGCTGGTCGAGAAGAAACGCAGCGCGGCCAGCGTCAGCTTCGCGGCGGCATCGCGCGTCATCCAGCCGCGCTCGACGCCGATCGGATAGCTGGACAGCGCGAAGCCGACGACAGCGATGCTGGCCGGCGAATTCGGCCGCGATGTGTCCGCGACCAGTCCGTTTTCGGGGTTCACGTTATCGAGGAAATAATCGAAGGCGGCGCGCTGATAGCGGTCCAGAAGCTCATCGTCGGACAGTGCGGCAGATTCGGCTCTAAGCAAAAGTAGCAAACTCCCGCCTGACGGCTGCATTCCGTGTCATGGTTCCCGCTACCTTGTCGCGACTTGTCGCTTCGAGGCGTCCAACTATACGCCCGCATGCTCCGTCCGTTGCACCGTCACGTGGAATTGAGATTCGTTCTGCCTCAGTAGGTGGCGCGGCCGCCGGAAACGTCGAACACGGCGGCCGTCGTGAACGAACACTCTTCCGAGGCGATCCAGCAGATCAGCGCCGCCACCTCGTCGACCTCGCCAAAGCGCGCCATCGGTATCTTGGACAGCATGAAGTCGATGTGCTCCTGGCTCATCTGCTTGAAGATCGCGGTGCGCACGGCCGCCGGCGTGACGCAATTGACCGTCACCCCGGTCTTGGCCAGTTCCTTGCCGAGCGACTTGGTCAGGCCGATCACCGCGGCCTTGGACGTGCTGTAGGCGGAGGCGTTGGGATTGCCTTCCTTGCCGGCGATCGAGGCGATGTTGACGATGCGGCCATAGTTGCGCTCGAGCATGTGCGGCACGAGCGCCTTGTTGCAGTAGAAGACGCCGTTGATGTTGATGTCGATGACCTTCTGCCAATCTTCCGCCGAATAGTTCCAGGTCGTCATGTTCGGCCCGGTGATCGCCGCGCTGGTGACCAGGATATCGACACCGCCAAGCGCTTCGAGCGTTGACCGGGCAGCGCGCTCCACGCCTGCGGCATCGGCAACGTCGATAGCGATGCCGTGAAGACTGGGGATGACGGCCTTGGCCTGTTCGATCTGGGCGGGATCGCGATCCCAGACCGAAACCCGTCCGCCTTCTTCGACAATCCTCTGCGCCACCGCCAGACCAATGCCCGATGCGCCACCGGTGATGACCGCCACCCGGTCGCTGAACCGTCCTGCAAAATTCATCGGCATCCGATCTCCCCCCGTCACCCGAACCCGATGGACTGACAACGCGAGCGCCATGCCATCGGCGGCGACTGTGCTGCCCCCACCAGGCAAGTTCAAGCCGGCATGCAGCCCGATCGTCTGGGCCAATCCCGTGCCGGGATTACACGGGAATTCCCTCGAGTTGGTCGCCCAGTGCTTTCACCATCGCCACCAGCGCCGGTCCGATCTCGGCATGCGCGCGGTCCTCGGTGATGATCTCGCCGATGCCGCCGCAGGTGATGGCAACCAGCGGCGAGCCGTCACGCGGGCGGAACGGCACGCCGACTGCATGGATGTAGCTGTGCCAGGCGCCGAACGACGTCACATAGCCCTGGCGTGCATATTGGGCGATCGCATCGTCGATCGCCGCCGCGATCATCGCTGCCTTGTCCGGCTCCGCCTCCTGCAAAGCCCGTACAAGGCTGACGCGCTCCTCGGGTGAAAGGGCCGCCGCATAGGCCAGCCCCATCGATGTCTTCCAGATCGGCAGATAGGAGCCCGGGTTGAGCCGCAGCGTGACAAGGCTCTCCGACCGGCAATTGGCGAGATACACCATGTTGAGGCTGTCGCGCGTGCCGAGCGCCACCGCCGCCCCCGTCAAATCGGCCAGCGGCTGCATCAGCGGCCGGGCGACGTGCACGACGGCGCTTGAACTGAGCGCCGAATAGCCGAGCGCCACGGTAGCCGACCCCAGGCTGTAGCGGCCGAGATCCTTGTCGTACAGGAGGTAGCCGAGCGCGCTCAGCGTATAGGTGATGCGCGACACCGTGGCTTTGGGCAGGCCGGTGCGGGCAATGATGTCCTGGTTGCCGAGCGAGGCGTCGCCCGGCCGAAAGGCGCGCAGGATGCCGAGCCCGCGCACCAGCGACGACGAAAGCTGTGCGCCTTCGCCTTCAAGCTCCGTCTCGTCCCTGGTGGCTCGCTTGCGCACGCTGAGGTCTTTCTGGCGTCGTCGTCCGCCTGTCGGGCCGGTGACGTCGGCACTGTCGATCAAAAATGAAATTAAATTCCATTTATATTGACAGCGGCTTTCGCGGGCTGTCAATATGTTTCCGTCGATGGCATGTCCCAGCGCCTTGTGCCATCTTACAAAGCCCCTCCTTGTGAAGGTAGCCACGTGTCTCGCTATATTTTGCGCCGGCTTATCGCAATGCCGTTTCTGGTGCTCGGCATCGTCACCATCGCCTTCCTGATCACCACGGTGACCAAGGGGGATCCGCTGACCGCGATTGTCGCCGAACAGCAGATGAGCAACCCCGAAGTGGTGGCCGCCGCCAAGACGCGTTGGGGTCTCGATCGTCCTTTGCCGGAACGCTATATGATATATCTTGGTAATCTGCTGAGCGGCGATCTTGGCACCTCTTTCATCACCAAGCGCAATGTCGGCACCGACATTCTCTACCGCTTGCCGGCAACGCTCGAACTGGTTTTCGCCGCGATGATCTTCGGCACCACGCTCGGCATCGTGCTTGGTGTGCTGGCCGCCTATTTCCGCAACAGCCTGATCGACCATGGCGCGCGGCTGTTCGCCTTGTTCGGCTCTTCGCTGCCGGTGTTCTGGTCGGGGCTCGGCCTGTTGTTCATCTTCTCCGTCATGCTGAACTGGTTGCCGGGGCCGGGCAGGGTCGATGCCCGCTTGGCATTGCCGCCCGGCATCACCGGCTTCCTGACCATCGATTCGCTTCTGGCTGGCGACTGGACCGTCCTCAAGGACGCGCTCTGGCACCTGCTTCTGCCGGCCTTCGTCCTCGGCTGGACGGTTTCGGGCACCATATCGCGGCTGGTGCGCGCCAACATGCTTGATGTGATGAGCCGCGAGTTCGTGCTCACCGCGCGCGCCAAGGGGGCGAGCGAATTCCGCGTCGTCATCGTCCATGCGCTGCGCAACACCATGGTGCCGACCCTGACCGTCATCGGCTATTCCTTCGCCTATCTGATCACCGGCGCGGTGCTGACCGAAACCATCTTCTCCTGGCCGGGCATGGGATCCTATGCCGTGGAGGCAGCGCGTGCGCTCGACTTCCCGGCGATCATCGGCGTCACCATCGTCGGTGGTCTCGCCTTCCTGGTCACCAACCTTATCACCGACATACTCTATGTCGTGGCCAATCCGCGCGTGAGGTTGAGCTGATGGCAGTCGTCGTCACCAAGTCCCGCTCCTCGACGGTTCCCGAATGGCTGACCGCGCCATTGGTCATCGGCACGGTCGTCATCCTGTTCTGGCTGTTCATGACCGTATTCGCCAACCTGGTCGTGCAGTTCGATCCGCTCGAAATGGTCGCACGCCGGCTTCAGGCGCCAAGCTGGGCGCATTGGCTGGGTACCGACGCACTCGGCCGCGATGTGCTGGCCCGCACTCTGCACGGGGCCGCGCATTCGCTGCCGATCGCGGTTCTGGTCGTCGTCTCTGCAGTGATCATAGGCTCGCTGCTCGGCGCCATTTCCGGCTTCGTCGGCGGATTGACCGGCGCGGCGATCATGCGGCTTGTTGACGTCACTCTGTCCTTTCCGCCGATGCTGCTGGCCATGGCCGTCGCGGCGTCGCTCGGACCAGGCCTCGGCAATGCCGCCATAGCCATGGTGCTCGTCTGGTGGCCCGTCTACGCCCGGCTGATGCGGGCGCAGGTATTGGAGGTGAAGGAGCGCGAGCATGTCGAGGCGGCAATCGCCGCCGGCGCCAGGCCGCGGCGCGTGCTGTTCACGCACATATTGCCGCTTTGCTGGACCCCGGTGCTGATCAGCGCAACCATGGATCTCGGCCAGGTCGTGCTGCTTGCCGCGTCGCTCAGCTTCATCGGCCTCGGCGCCACGCCGCCGACACCCGAATGGGGCTCGATGATCTCCGATGGCGCCGTTCATTTCTATCAATGGTGGATCGCCTTCGGTCCCGGCGTCGCCATCCTCACCATCGTGCTCGGCTTTAACTTCATAGGCGACGGCTTGCGCGACATTCTCGATCCAAGGTCGGACTAGGCGATGAGCGCACAGATTTCCTCAGCGCCACCGGGCGCAGTCGACAAGGTGGGCGAGCGCGAGCCGCTGCTGTCCATACGCGGTCTGCGGGTCGGATTCCGCAAGGCCGGCAGTCAGTTCGAAGCGGTTCGCGGGATCGACCTCGACGTCGCCAAGGGCGAAGTGGTCGGCATTGTCGGTGAGTCCGGCTCGGGCAAGTCCGTCGGCATGCTCGCCGCGCTCGGCCTCACGTCAAAGAACGCGGTGGTCACCGGCTCGGTCCGCTTCAACGGCGACGAACTGGTCGGCAAACCGGCGCGCGAGATGCGCAAGATCAGGGGCGCGCGCATCGCCATGATTTTTCAGGACCCGCTGTCCTCGCTCAATCCGGTGATGACCGTCGGCGCCCAGATTGCCGAGGCGGTCAGGCTGCATCAGCGCGTGACACGCAAACAGGCGATGACGCGCGCGGTCGAATTGCTCCATCTGGTGGCGATCCCGCAGCCGGAGCGCCGGGTCAACCAGTATCCGCATGAATTCTCCGGCGGCATGCGCCAACGCGCGGTGATCGCCATGGCCGTCGCCAACGATCCTGACCTGTTGATTGCCGACGAACCGACCACGGCGCTCGATGTCACGGTGCAGGCACAGATCCTGGCCGTGCTGCGCTCGCTGCAGGAACGGCTCGGCCTCGGCCTGGTGCTGATCACCCATGATCTCGGCGTCGTCGCCGGCCATGCCGACCGCGTCGCGGTCGTCTATTCCGGCCGTGTCGTCGAACAGGCAGGCGTATCCGAGCTGTTCGCCGATCCGCGCCATCCTTACACGCGTGGCCTGATCGCCTCGATCCCCAACCTCGAGGAAAGCCGCGAGCGGCTGTTCTCGATCGACGGTTCGCCGCCCGCACTTGGGCGCTTGCCGGGCGGCTGCGCCTTCCATCCGCGCTGCATTTATGCCGCGGCACGCTGCCGGACCGAGGACCCGCCTTTGCACGATGTCGGCGGCCGGTTCTCGGCCTGTCATTTCGCGACGACCTTGCCGCCCTTCCACAGTGCTGTGCTGGCGGCGGCGAGCCTGGACAGTGGAGACGTGGCCTCATGAGCGCAGCGGAGCAACTCCAGGCGGAAACCAAACCGGCGGCTGCGCTTTCTGTTCGCCATCTCGTCAAGGACTTTCCGGTTCGCGGCGGCCTCGTCTTCGACCGTGCCGTTGCCCATGTCCGTGCGGTCGCCGATGTCTCGTTCGACGTAGCACCGGGCGAAACGCTGGGTCTGGTCGGTGAATCCGGTTGCGG
Organism: Mesorhizobium sp. M7A.F.Ca.CA.002.04.1.1; assembly: GCF_004022805.1. Taxonomy (NCBI): domain Bacteria; kingdom Pseudomonadati; phylum Pseudomonadota; class Alphaproteobacteria; order Hyphomicrobiales; family Phyllobacteriaceae; genus Mesorhizobium; species Mesorhizobium sp. M7A.F.Ca.CA.002.04.1.1. The sequence continues at coordinate 7,056 of NZ_RZPL01000220.1, forward strand.
CAAGTCGACCCTCGGGCGCTGCCTGATGCGGCTGATCGAGCCGACCAGCGGCGAAAGCTGGTTCCGTGGCCAGAACCTGCTCGCGCTCAATCACGAAGACATGCGCCTGATGCGGCGCTACATCCAGCTCGTCTTCCAGGATCCCTACGGGTCGCTGCATCCGCGCATGCGCATTGCCGACAACATCGCCGAGCCGCTGCGCATGAGCGACATGTCGGCGACCGACCGCCGCGCGCGCGTCGCCGAATTGCTCGAACTGGTGCGGCTCAATCCCGAGCATGGCAAGCGCTATCCGCACGAACTGTCCGGCGGCCAGCGCCAGCGCGTCGTCATTGCCCGCGCGCTGGCACTCAATCCGCAAGTGGTGATCCTCGACGAGCCGGTTTCGGCCCTCGACGTTTCGGTGCAGGCCGGCGTGCTCAATTTGCTCAAGGACATCCAGCAATCCTTCGGCACCTCCTATCTGTTCATCGCGCATGATCTGTCCGTCGTGCGCCACATCTCGCATCAGGTGGCGGTGATGTATCTCGGCAAGATCGTCGAGATCGCGCCGGCGGCCGAACTCTATTCGAGGGCGCTGCATCCCTACACCCAGGCGCTGCTGTCGGCGGTGCCGCTCGCCAATCCCGAGAAGGAGCGCAAGCGCGAGCGCATCGTGCTGAGCGGCGA
>NZ_RZPL01000221.1:0-7649 GCF_004022805.1 Mesorhizobium sp. M7A.F.Ca.CA.002.04.1.1
AGCGACCAGCATTTCGGCGTGCCTTTCGACATCGGCTGCGCCTGGCTGCATGCCGCCGACCGCAATCCCTATTTTCCCGAAGCGCAAGTGGCAGGCTGGACGTTGCATCATCACGACATGAATGTCGATCATCTCTACTACCGCGAGCGCAAGGCGAGCGAAGCGGAAGAAGCCGACATGAAGGCCGCCGACGCAAAGCTGTTCGAACTGCTGGCCAGGCATGAAGTGAAGGACGGAGATGACGATCGTCTTTCGGCGCTGTTGGCAAAAGGCCATGCGCCGCGCGCCGCCGCCACCTTCGCCGGGCCGATGGATTTCGGCGCCGACGAGGACGAAATCTCGATCCTGGACTTCCAAGCCGCCGCCGATCTCGACCCGAACTACTTCAGCAAGGAGGGCCTTGGCGCGCTGGTGGCGCGTTTCGGCGCCGGCGTGCCGGTCGAACTGTCGACGCCGGTGCGTAAGATCCTGTGGGACGTGCCCGGCGTCGCCTGCGTCACCGATCGCGGCACCGTCCGCGCCAAAGCGGTGATCGTGACCGCTTCGCCGGCGGTGCTCGCCTTCGAGGAGATCGCGTTCTCGCCGGCCCTGCCCGACACCCATTTTGGCGCCTTCTTCGACCTGCCGATGGGCATGCTGACCAAATTGCCGGTCGAAATATCGGGCACAAGGCTCGGGCTGCAGCCTTTCGACGACCTGCTGATCGAACGGATGGCCAGGCACGACATCTATTTCCTGTGCTTCCCGTTCGACCTTGACCTGATGGTCGGGTTCGTCGGCGGCGATTTCGCCTGGGAAATGTCGGCGGCCGGCGAGGCGGCCGGCATCGACTTCGTCGTCGACCGGCTGTGCGGCATCTTCGGTGGCGATACGCGCAAGCATGTCGGACGCGCCATGATGACCAATTGGGGCGGCGAGCGCTTCGTGCGCGGCGCCTACGTCGCCGCCCGCCCTGGCCGTTCACTGGCGCGCGCCGCGCTCATGCAGCCGGTGGCCGACAAGATCTTCTTCGCCGGCGAGCACTTGGCCGGCCCGCTGATGCAGACCTGCGGCGGCGCACGGCTGTCGGGCGAAGCGGTGGCAAGACAGGTTGTCGCCCAGCTTGCGGCCAAATAGCTTCAGGAAAATGTGGAACGCCGCGCGGCTGTTCGCGTTGGGCACGGGCCGCCGTGAACATCTATGTCACCTCCGGTGAATTGAGACCGACATGAAACTCTTCGACTGCCCCCATTGCGGCCATCGCATCTATTTCGAGAACGCCCAGTGCCTGAACTGCGGGAACCCCGTGCTCTACGATCCCGAGCACGCCTGTTTCGCGCTGGCGAGCGCCGACGGCATCTTCCAGTGCACCAACGCCGATGAATGCGCCTGCAACTGGATGGCCGAGCCCGGACACGCCTTTTGCCGCGCCTGTGCGCTCAACCAGTTGATCCCGGATCTCTCCGTCGACGGCAACCGCCGCCGCTGGATCCGTGTCGAAGCGGCGAAGAAGCGCGCCATCTATTCGCTGCTGGCCTTCGGGCTGCCGGTGGCGCCCAAGCAGAACCCCGCCGACGAGATCGGGCTGGCCTTCGACTTCCTCGCCGATCCGATCGGCGGCGGCCCCGGCGGCGAGCGGATCCTGACCGGCCACGACAATGGCCTGATCACGCTCAACGTCGCCGAGGCGGATTCGGCCGAGCGCGAAAAGCGCCGCGTCGAGATGGGCGAGAACTACCGCACCTTGCTCGGTCATTTCCGTCATGAGCTTGGGCACTATTATTGGGACCGCCTGATCCGCGACGATCCGCACCGGCTCGAAGCTTTCCGCGCACTGTTCGGCGATGACCGCGCCGATTACGAACAGGCGCTGAAGGCCTATTATGCCAATGGTGCGCCGCCCGACTGGCAGCAAGGCCACATCTCGGCCTATGCGACCTCGCATCCATGGGAGGACTGGGCCGAGACCTGGGCTCACCACCTGCACATCACCGACACGCTGGAAATGGTGCACGCACTGAACTTTCCGCTCGGCCGGCTGGAGACGGTGGAGGCCAACGACTTGCCGCGCGGCGACACAGGCGGCGAATTGCAGGCCGCACCCTCGGAGCCGCCGACCGCGCCCGAGTCTTTCGAAAAGATCCTGGCCCGCTGGCTGGTGCTGTCGGAAGCCTCCAATTCGATCAACCGCTGCATGGGCCTGCCGGACCTCTATCCCTTTGTCATTTCGGACGTCACGGCGCGGAAATTGGACTTCGTTCACGAACTTCTGACCGATTTGCCTGGAGAACAGGGAACAAATCGTGAGTTGGCACAGGCGCTTTAGCGGGAACGCATGAGCTGCTGCCCCGTTTTCGCTGGCGAGGGACCATGAAAACGGAGAGAAACCATGAAATCCCTGTTGTTTCCGGCGGTCGCCGGAATGCTGACCGTGATGTCGGGCGCCGCGTTTGCCGACACCGCCGTCTCAGCCGTCACCGATCTTAACGTTCGCGCCGGACCCGGCCCGCAATACCCTGTCATCGGCGTGCTCGCCGCCGGTCAGTCGGCAACGCTCAATGGCTGCATCGAAAACAGCAAATGGTGCACCATAGCCGAGGCCGGCGGCCAGGGCTGGGTCTATTCCGACTATGTGACGGCCGATATAGGCGGCAGCCGGGTGGTGCTGACGCAACGGCGCGCCAGCGTTGCTGTCGTCTCGCCGCCGGAGGACATCGGCAACTACTCGACCGATTATACCGGCGCGATCATCGCCAGCGATCCGGTCGTCGATGACTTCCCGCCGCCCCCGGCTGAAGTCCGCACCTATGTCGACACGCACCGCCTCGATCCCATCTATCTCGATGGCGAAGTGGTCACCGGCGCGACCCTGCCCGACACCGTCGAGCTGCGCGAGATTCCAGACTACAATTACCGCTATGTCTATGTGAACGGCCAGCGGGCGCTGATCGATCCGCAGACCCGGCGCATCATGTACGTCGTGCGCTGACGACAATTGACATAAGCGGCCGCTGCCACAGCAGCGGCCGCCGGCAGGCGGCACCGCAGCGTCGCCTCTTGTGCGCCGACGCTGCTCTGAGCATTGTCCTTTGCGGAAGACTTCCGATTTTTCCGGCGGTCGGTTAGTCAATAGGCGATGACTTTGGCAAAGGAGCCCGCGTGACCATCGATCCGGCCGCCTTCGAGCGCTACAGGCATTCGCCGAACGCCAGGACGACCTTGCCGCGCCTGTTGCTCGGAACGGGGATCGTCGTCCTTTTTTGGGCAGCAACCACCGTGGCCGTGCTGGTCGGCGGCACCTATGCCTTCTTCGCCCGGCAGGCGGCCCCATCATCCGGCATGCAGGGTTTCCTCGCCTCGCCCATCGGCATTCTCACCGCGCTCGTCTCGTTCGCCGGCATCTGGATCGGCCTGTGGGTCGCGATGCGCTGGGTGCATGGCGAGAAGCTGTCGGCGCTGCTCGGCAACAGCCGGCGTGTTTCATGGTCCGGCTTCCTCAAGGGGCTGATCGCGGTGCTGATCACCTCGTTGATCTCCGAAATCCTGCTCTATCTCTTGCAGCCGCAGATCGCGCGCGGCCCGATCAGCCTGTCGTCCTGGCTGCTGTTTGCGATCCCGATCGCCGCGCTCACTCTGTTGCAGACCTCGTCGGAAGAGTTGCTGTTTCGCGGCTACCTGCTGCGCGGGCTGGCCAGCCGGTTCAAGAGCCCGTTCATCTGGGCGCTGCTGCCGGCCCTGCTGTTCACCTCGCTGCATTGGAGTGCGAGTTCGTCGCCAGCCATCAACGCCTGTGTGCTGGCGTCGATCGCCGCTTTCGCGTTGCTGCTGACGCTTGTCGTTTACGCAACAGGCAATCTCGGCGCCGCGCTGGGTGCTCATCTCGGCAACAACCTGACCGGCTTCCTGCTGATCTCGCATCAGGAAAGCTACAATTCCTTCGCCCTGTTCAACGCCAGGCCGCTCGAGGGACCGGGCTGGGCAACGTCGGATGCGGTTCTCATCGCCTTCATCGGCATCGCCTGCAGCCTGCTGACCATCGGGCTGCTTTTGCATCCGCGCTCGCCGCTCAAGGTCGCCGCCGAGCTTCCGGACCGCGCGAGCACGGCCTGAATGCGGGTCCGGGAATGACGCTACCCGGCCCTTGTCTTGACTCTTGCGCAGATTTCCTGTCTACACGCCCCGAATTCCGCGACGAGTATCCCTCCGAGCAAGCCGACCAGGACGCCGAAACCTCTTTGAGGTGAAGTGCTGTAAATCGATCCTGGAGGCCAACACCCGGCAGCGCTGAGCGCCCCCGGGTGCTTTTTGGTTTTGGCTTTTGCTTGGACTTTTGGTTGGACACTGGGCGCGAACGCATTACCTCTCGGGCACCATCCGGGTGCCAGGGAAAAGGAAAACGAATGTTTGAATCGCTACAGGAACGTCTTGGTTCGATCCTGAACGGCCTGACCGGCCGCGGCGCGCTGTCGGAGGCTGATGTCTCGGCGGCGCTGCGCGAGGTGCGCCGTGCGCTGCTCGAAGCCGACGTGGCGCTGGAAGTGGTGCGCTCCTTCACCGACAAGGTGCGCGAGAAGGCCGTCGGCGCTGCCGTGGTCAAGTCGATCAAGCCCGGCCAGATGGTCGTCAAGATCGTTCATGACGAACTGGTCGACATGCTCGGCGCTGAAGGCGTCGCCATCGATCTCAATGCCCCGGCGCCGGTCGTCATCATGATGGTCGGCCTGCAGGGTTCCGGCAAGACGACCACTTCGGCCAAGATCGCCAAGCGTCTTTCCGAGCGTCAGAACAAGAAGGTCCTGATGGCCTCGCTCGACACGCGGCGCCCCGCCGCGCAGGAGCAGCTTCGCCAGCTCGGCGAACAGGTCAAGGTCGCCACGCTGCCGATCATCGACGGCCAGTCGCCGGTCGACATCGCGCGCCGCGCCGTGCAGGCGGCCAAGCTCGGCGGCCACGACGTCGTCATCCTCGACACCGCCGGCCGCACCCATATCGACGAGCCGCTGATGGTCGAGATGGCCGACATCAAGAAGGTATCGAGCCCGCACGAAATCCTGCTGGTCGCCGATTCGCTGACCGGCCAGGACGCCGTCAACCTGGCCAAGAGCTTCGACGAGCGCGTCGGCATCACCGGTCTCGTGCTGACCCGCATGGACGGCGACGGCCGTGGCGGTGCTGCCCTTTCGATGCGCGCCGTCACCGGCAAGCCGATCAAGCTGATCGGCACCGGCGAAAAGATGGACGGGCTGGAGGAATTCCACCCCAAGCGCATCGCTGACCGCATCCTCGGCATGGGCGACATTGTCTCGCTCGTCGAAAAGGCCGCCGAGAACATCGACGCCGAACAGGCGGCGGCGATGGCCAAGAAGATGCAGTCGGGCAAGTTCGACCTGAACGATCTCGCCGGCCAGCTTCAGCAGATGTCGAAGATGGGCGGCATGGGCGGCATCATGGGCATGATGCCCGGCATGGGCAAGATGAAGGACCAGATGGCCGCCGCCGGTCTCGACGACAAGATGTTCGGCCGCCAGCTCGCCATCATCTCGTCGATGACCAAGGCAGAGCGCGCCAATCCCGATTTGCTCAAGCATTCGCGCAAGAAGCGCATCGCTGCCGGTTCCGGCACCGACGCGGCCGAAATCAACAAGCTGCTCAAAATGCATCGCGGCATGGCCGACATGATGAAGGCAATGGGCGGCAAGGGCAAAGGCGGCGGCCTGATGCGCGGCATGATGGGCGGCCTCGCCTCCAAGATGGGCCTCGGCGGCATGATGCCCGGCGGTATGGGTGGCATGATGGGCGGCGGCATGCCGGACCTGTCGAAGATGGATCCCAAGCAGCTCGAAGCCTTGCAGAAGCAGGCGCAGGCAGCCGGCCTAGGCGGCGGCATGAAAGGCCTTCCCGGCGGCGGTGGCCTGCCCAGCGGCATGCCAGGTTTGCCCGGCGGCATGAAACTTCCCGGGCTTCCCGGCCTCGGCGGTGGCGGGCTGCCCGGCCTTGGCAAGAAGAAGTGAGGACGCCATGAACGAAGAAAAGGACATGGCCGACGCCCGCGCCCTCCTGGCAGATTACCGGGCGTCGATCGACAACATCGACGCAGCCCTCATCCACATGCTTGCCGAGCGCTTCCGCTGCACCAAGGCGGTTGGCGTGCTGAAGGCGACTCATGGCTTGCCGCCGGCCGACCCGGCACGCGAGCAGCAGCAGATCGCCCGGCTTCGCCAACTGGCGAAGGATGCCCATCTCGACCCGGATTTCGCGGAAAAGTTCCTCAACTTCGTCGTCCGCGAAGTGATCCGCCACCACGAACAGATCGCCGCTTCCAACGGCGTGACGAAAACCAACTGAAACCCAATCAACGAACTTAGTTTTTAGGAGAAAAGAAATGCCCTTGAAGATCCGACTGGCCCGTGCGGGCTCGAAGAAGCGTCCTTACTACCACGTCGTCATTGCCGACGCCCGTTCGCCGCGTGACGGCCGGTTCATCGAGTCCATCGGCTCGTGGAACCCGCTGCTGCCCAAGGACGGCGAACGCGTCAAGGTCGACGCCGACCGCGTCAAGCATTGGCTGGCGCATGGCGCCCAGCCGACCGACCGCGTGCTGCGCTTCCTCGACGAGGCCGGCCTCGTCAAGCGCGACGCCCGTTCCAACCCGAAGAAGGCCGAGCCGGGCAAGAAGGCGCAGGAACGCGCTGCTCTTCTGAAGAAGGCGCAGGAAGATGCCGCTGCTGCCGTTGCCGCCGCCGCGGCTGCACCGGCCGAGGCGGAAGCCGCAACCGCCGAATAAGTATTTGCTCTATCGCATCCAGGAAAACGGCGGGCCATGTGCCCGCCGTTTTTTCATTCGACCCTGTCTGTAAAAGCCGCCCGGTCAATAGCCGCGCGGGCAGCGGTCAATATAGACGCGGCCACGGCTATCGCGGTAGCGGCATTCGCCACGCTCGCTCGCCCGGCCGATCAGCGCGCCGGCAACAGCGCCGACAGCACCACCGACGACGGCGCCTTCAACCGGATCGCCGGCGACGGCCGCACCGACGGCAGCGCCACCGAGGCCGCCTACGGCCGCGCCTTTTTCCGTTTGCGAACAAGCGGCGAGCGGCACCAGCAGCGCCATCAAAAGCATCGTTTTCTTCATCGTCGTTCCTCTCCGATAGGAGCCGCCTCCGCCGCCGGGCGAATCTCTAACTCGCAACTCGACGATTCGATCCCTGAGATATTGCCCGGCAAAGGGTTCAGGCTTCGAGCCGAAAGCGGTGCTTCGATCCGGATCTAACGGCTGAACGGGATCAGCGCGCGGAGCCTGGAATCGCGCAGATACAGGCCACCCCACAGGATAATGCCGAGATAGACGCCGAACAGAATGTGCGAGAACAGCGGGTTGTCGACGCGGACATTGGTGGCGATGGCGCCGCCCATATAGGCAGTAAGCAGGATGGCGCCGAGCACCGAGGTGCGCGGCAGCGCGTAGAGAGCGGTCGAGATCAGGCCGATGACGCCAAGCATGCGCGCGACATTCGGATCGGCCGGCCAGCCAAGCGGTACCATCGTCTGGATGACGATATCGAGCGGCGGCAGCTTGATGGCGCCGTCGAAGATCATGAACAGCACGATGACGCCGCTGAGCGCGCGGCCGGTCCACAAAGCGCCCGGCGAGACGGGCGCGGTTTCGGAAA
>NZ_RZPL01000222.1:0-7577 GCF_004022805.1 Mesorhizobium sp. M7A.F.Ca.CA.002.04.1.1
GCGGCGACTTCTCCAGCCGCCACCAGGCCCAGAATGAAAAGCAGCCGGCGATCTCGGCCAGAGCGGCGGCGGCATAGAGGACAAAGGTCATGAAAAAGGTCCCGCGACGGTCACGGGACCTTTTTCAGTGCCGGCGCCGGCAATGGCAAGCGGCAATGCTATTCCTGGTCGGCAACCTTGCGGCGGCGAGCCGGCTTGGCGGCCGGGCTCTTTTTGACGGGAGCCGTTTCACGATGCCCCATATCGCGCATCTCCAGCGCTTTTTCGCATTTGGCCATGTAGTCGCGTGTCATCGGCAGCGTATCGTTCTTCTTGGCGATCTGGATCTGGAAGATCACCAGATCCTGCCAGCGGAATGCGGCTTCCGAGGCCGCCAGATAGAATTCCCACATGCGGCAGAAGCGCTCGTCATAGATCGCCTTGGCCTTGTCGCGATTGGCGGCGAAGCGCTCGCCCCAGTGCTTCAGCGTGTCGGCATAGTGGAGCCGCAGGATCTCGACGTCGGTGACGACCAGGCCCGACTTCTCGATCGCAGGCATCACTTCCGACAGCGACGGGATGTAGCCGCCCGGGAAGATGTATTTGCGGATGAAGGCGCTGGTCGCCCACGGCACGCCGGAACGGCCGATCGTGTGCAACAGCATGACGCCATCCGGCTTGAGCAGCGTCGCGCTCTTGTCGAAGAAGGTGCGATAGTGGTTGACGCCGACATGCTCGAACATACCGACCGAGACGATGCGATCGAAACGCTCATTGAGTTCGCGGTAGTCCTTCAGCTCGAAATGCACGCGGCTTTCCAGCCCTTGCGCATGCGCCCGGTCGGTGGCGACGCCATGCTGCTCGGTCGACAGCGTGACGCCTTGCACGTCGACGTCGAACGCCTTGGCGAGATAGAGGCCAAGCCCGCCCCAGCCGGAGCCGATGTCGAGCACCGTCTGGCCGGCCTTCAGCCGGAGCTTGGCGGCGATGTGGCGTTTCTTGGCGCCCTGCGCCTCGTCGAGCGTCATGTCCGGCTGCTCGAAATAGGCGCAGGAATATTGCATGTCCTCGTCGAGGAAGAGCCGGTAGAGATCGCCCGACAGATCGTAGTGGCGCTGCACGTTGCGCCGCGAGCGCGAGGCGGTGTTGATCTGCTGCAGCCGGCGGAAGGCGTGGCGCAGGCCTTCGATGGCCTTCGACCAGGTGGCGTCGATGCCGCCGCTGCCCATGTTCTGGAAGGCGATGCGCATCACGCCCAGCACGCCGCCCTCGAGAATGTCGAGTTCGCCGTCCATGTAGGCTTCAGGCACCGCCAGCATCGGATCGAAGGTGATGGCGCGCTCGGCATGCGCGGTCTTGATGTGCATGTGCACCGGTTCGCCGCTGCCGTCGCCGAAAACCACCGCCGTGCCCTTGGGGCCGGTTACCCTAAGATTGCCGGTGCGCACCAAGCGGTCGAGAACGCGCTTTAACAGAATATTCATGACCAAATGTCCCCTCTCGGCCAGACAGGCTGCCTTGGCGCGTGACCGCGAAAATCGGGATCGATTTCGCCGGAGATCTTGCGCCGAACCAAAGTTGCACAGCGTGCTTTGCGCGGCCAAAGGACGCGCGACGCCATAGTCTGCAACAATATATAGGGGTTCGAAAAGTTCCATTTGGCACAAAAATGCCCGGGCGCGAGGCCCGGGCATTGGTCCAGCATGGCTGGATGACGGCAAAGTGATCGGAGCTTGGCGTCAAGTCGTGATCAGCCCCATGGCTCCAATCGCTTGCGACGTGTGATCAGGCGTTGTCTTCGTCGCCCTCGAACTCGGTGTTCGGATCGAAGAAGTTCTCCGGCCGGGCGTTGTCGTTGATGTCGTCGCCATAGATGGCTTCGGCGGTGGTCAGCGTCTCGCCCTTGGCCTGGCGCTCGGCTTCGTCGGCCGTGCGGGCGATGTTGAGCGTGACGGTGACCTCGACTTCCGGATGCAGCGCGATCGCCACATTGGTGACACCGATGGTCTTGATCGGCTGGTTGAGCAGGATCTGGTTGCGGTTGATCGAAAAACCTTCCGCCGTCAGCAGATCGGCGATGTCGCGGGTCGAAACGGAACCGTAAAGCTGACCGGTTTCGCCGGCGGAGCGAACGGCGATGAAGCTCTTGCCGTCGAGCTTTTCAGCGACCTGGGCCGCTTCCGACTTGCGCTCGAGGTTGCGGGCTTCAAGCTGGGCGCGCTGGCCTTCGAACTTCTTCTTGTTGGCTTCGTTGGCGCGCAGCGCCTTGCCCTGCGGCAGCAGGAAGTTACGGGCGAAGCCGTCCTTGACCTTGACGGTATCGCCCATCTGGCCGAGGCGGGAAACGCGTTCGAGAAGAATGACGTCCATGGATTTGTTCCTTTGGTTGGACGCCAATCGATCGATGAGATCGGCGCCGAATGTCTTGGGAACAGGTCAGGAAGCTTGAGCGCCTTTGGCGCTGGTGTCGCTGTCCTGCCTGTGCGGCAGTTAGAGGTTTTGACCTCAACCCGGGATTTGATGTTCAACCCTGCGGCGCCCGTCGCCGTGGGAGAAGAGCGGGCGGCGAACCGCCCGCATTTGAGATATTAGCGAACCACGTAGGGCAGCAGGCCGAGGAAGCGGGCGCGCTTGATCGCCTTGGCGAGTTCGCGCTGCTTCTTCTGGCTGACGGCGGTGATGCGCGACGGCACGATCTTGCCACGCTCGGAAATGTAGCGCTGCAGCAGACGCACGTCCTTGTAGTCGATCTTGGGCGCGTTGGCGCCGGAGAACGGGCAGGTCTTGCGGCGGCGATGGAACGGGCGCCGGGTCGGGATCTGATTGATGTCGACCATTATTCTGCACCCCCTTCAAAGCCTTCGCGCGGACGGCGCGGACCACGATCGGCACCGGCGTCGCCGAACGAGCGCGGCGGACGATCGCCACGGTCGCCGCGATCACGATCGCCGAACGAACGCGGACCACGATCGCCACGGTCACGGTCGCCGAAGCCGCCGCGTTCCGAGCGCTCTTCGCGCTTCTGCATCATGGCCGACGGGCCTTCCTCATGCGCCTCGACCTTGATGGTCAGGAAACGCAGCACGTCTTCGGACAGGCCCATCTGGCGCTCCATCTCGTTGAGCGCGGCCGCCGGGCAATTCAGGTCCATCAGCGTGTAGTAAGCCTTCCGGTTCTTGTTGACCCGGTAGGTGAGGGACTTCAGTCCCCAGTTCTCGACCCGGCCGACGGACCCGCCATTTGCGGAGATGACACCCTTGTACTGTTCGACAAGCGCATCGACCTGCTGCTGCGAGAGGTCCTGCCGGGCAAGAAACACATGTTCGTAAAGAGCCATTATGTCTTATGCCTTTCTTCGTTTCTCTCCCGGTTCCCGGCGGCAAAAGCCTCTGCAACTTCTCTGACCCGCAAACCCTCGAGGGGCAGGGGGAAGAAAGGAGCATGACGAGACGGTCGAGAGCGGAGACACGGGAGGCGGAAGCACTTCCGGCTTCACACGAAGGTTCTGAAAAACCTCCGGCCCTCCGTTCAGCCCCCAGCAAGGACCGGCAGATTGCGGGCGTCTATACAGCAATCCGGCCGCAAAGCAAGGGCAAGCGGCATTCCCGTGTGTCGCAGGCGACGATCGGGAGCAGCAACGGCCGGAGTCGTGGTTTCCGGCAACCACGTCTTAACCACACCAGCAGGTTGTGTGGAGTTGAAGCCTGGCCGTCAACGGTCGATTCATCATGGAAGGCGCAAAAGCCCGGACAACCGCGCAAAAGCGGCAAGCATTTCCGGGGGTAAGGATGCTTCTCAACAAATTCTGGCGCTCGAAGAGCGGCAATTTCACGCTTGTGCTGGGACTGGGTTTGCCGGTCATCCTGACGGCAGTCGCTTTCGCAACCGATGTCTCGACCCTTATGCGGGCCAAGAGCAATTTGCAGAACGCTCTCGATTCGGCAAACCTTGCTTCTTCGCATCTTGGCGATCTCGACATCACCCGCAATGACGCTTTCAACCGCTATTTCCAGGCCAACATCGTCGGTCATGGCGAGCTCGACAATGCGCAGGCGACGTTGACTGTCGACAAGGGCGTCAACTTCGTCAAGACCAAGGCGGTTGCCTCGGCGGACGTCCATCTCAACTTCGCCTTCCTGTTCGGCGACAGCAAGCACATCGTGGTCGATGCCTCGGCGGTCGAATCGAACAACCAGCTCGAAGTCGTGCTGGTGCTGGACAACACCGGCTCGATGGCCGGCGCGCGGATGACGGCGCTGAGGACGGCGACAAAATCGTTGCTCGACACGCTCGAAGCGGCGAAATCGCCAACGCGCAAGATCCGCGCCTCGCTGGTTCCTTTCGTGACGGCCGTCAATGTCAATGGCGACGGCTTCGACCCGTCCTGGATCGACATGGACGGCAAGTCCTCAACCAACGGCGTCAATTTTCCCGTCATCGACGGCAAGCGGCCGAACCACATGGCGCTTTTCAAACAGCTCAAGAAGACCGGATGGGCCGATGCCGGATGGAATGGCACCGGATGGAAAGGTTGCGTCGAGGCGCGGCCAGGCGCTTACAATATCTCCGACACGCCACCCGACCCGGCCAAGCCCGACACGCTGTTCGTGCCCTACTTTGCGCCGGATGATCCCGAAGACGCCCAGAAGCCGTCTGGCTCCTATGGCAATTCGGATAAATACTACAACAACTCCTATCTCAACGATGTCAGCGACAAAACCAGGCTTGCCCAGTCGGGCATCAACATTCTGGGCATCGATCTCAGCAACCTGCTCGGCAATCTCATCGAACTTCTGTCGCCCGATGACAGGGATGCCAGGGAAAAGATCGCCAAATATGTTGCGCCCGCCAAGGAACTCATCACCGAGATCGGCTCTCCCGTCACTGTCGGCCCGAACCGTGCGTGTCCGACCCCGGTGGTCCCCCTGACCGACGATTTCGACAAGCTGCGCAAGGCGGCCAGTCAGATGACCGAGTGGAATGGCTCGGGTACCAATGTCTCCGAGGGCCTGTCATGGGGTATGCGTGTGCTGTCGCCCGCCGCGCCCTACACCGACGGAGCGCCTTGGAAGACGCCCGGCATCAGCAAGATCGTGCTGTTGCTCACCGACGGCGAGAACGTCGTCTATGGCGCCAGCGAACAAGAACCGACAAAGTCGGATTACACATCCTATGGCTATCTGGCTGGCGGCCGCTTCGGATCGGACAACCAGACGACCGCTGCGCGCAATGTCGACGGCTGGACCAAAAACGTTTGCACGCAATTGAAGAACGAGGGCGTGCAGATCTACACCATGGTGCTGCAATCCGACACCGCAGCCAACCGTGCGCTTTACAGCGCCTGCGCCTCGGATCCGAGCAACTATTATGCCGTCAACGATCCGACCAAACTGCCGAACGTGTTCCTTCAGATCGCCAACAACTTCACGAAGCTGCAATTGACCAACTGAACACGCGAACCGAGACGGACCAGCAGGCTCTGAGGAAATCGCTGGCCTCAACTCGTATGGGCGGCGACAATCTTGTCGACCGTTTCGGGGAAGAAGTCGGGCGCTGCGTGGCGTTTGCCGAACATCATATCGTACTGCAGCAGGCGGAAATCGCGGATCGCCGGATCGATCTCCTTCTGCCGCGCCCAATCGGGCGTGGCCTCGCCAGCCGGCGTCAGCAGCAAATTGCGGTCGACGACACGGTAGTGTTCGCTCATCTCGCCCAGGAAGCCGGTGTAGTAGGGATGGCTGATGCCGGCCGTCTTCAGGATATGATAGGGCAGGAAGGCCGGGCTGACAGCGCCCATGTGCTCAGCCGGCCCGGTGCGGTTCGACCAGATGACCAGCGGCGTCTCATGATGCTCGAGGGCAGCCTCGGGCGACGCTTCCTTGCGCGGCGCGACATTGTCCTTCAGGAAGCCGGTTTCGACATAGACCGGCCCGAGCGGCGGCAGATGGTCGCCGAAGAAGGCGATCACGGTTGGGCGGGAGCGTGTCTTTGCCCATTCGACGAGGCGTTCGAGACCGCGATCGGCATCGGCTGAGCCTTCGGCGTAGCTGAGCAGCGATTCGCGCGCCCACTGGCTGATCGGCGCCTGCACCCTGTGCGTGGGACTGTAATAGCGGTTCGGTTCGTAGGGACCGTGGTTTTGCAGGCTGACCGCAAAGAAGAACACCGGCTCTTCGCTGGCGTCGGCCTCGCTGATGATCTCGTCGGTCATCGCGGCATCCGATGCCAGTGGCCCGCGCTTTTGCATTGGCGGCAGCGTCTCTTCCGACTTGAAATCGTTGAAGCCGAAATCGGCGTAGACCGCGCCACGGTTCCAGAACCAGTTGGTGCCCGGATGGATGGCGCGCGCCCGATAACCCTGGCTCTTGAGGAAGGTTGCCAGCGACGGCGTCGGCGTGCGCACATATTGCTGGTAGGGGATGCTGCCGGCCGGCAGGAACGCGTTGGAGAAGCCGGTCAGCGCCTCGAACTCGATATTGGCGGTCATGCCGCCGAACTCCGGCGAGAACATCGAGCCGGAGCGCAGCGCCCGCACATTGGGGATCGGATCGGGCGTGATGGTGACGCCGGGCAGCTTGGTCGGGTCCCAGAAGGACTCGCTCATGACGATGATGATGTCAGGCTTCTCGGCCGGCACCGAGGCGGTCACATCGGGCCTGGCGATCGCCGCGATCGCCTTGTCGGAATAGCCCGGCGGCGCAGAGACATGCGCCATCGGCACATTGAGCGCAAAGGCCAGCGCAAAACCGTTGGAGGCATAGTTTTCCTTCTGGTCCCACATGATCGGGATGATCTGCAACCGGTCCCTGGTCCAGGAGAAGGTGGCATAGTCCATGATCGAAACGAAGAAGGCGAGCAGCGGCACTGCCAGCGTCAGCCGCGCAAGGCGTCCCTTGCGGCTGAGTGCGGGAACCTTGCGGCGCCACATCCGCCAGCCATAGACGAGCAGCGACAGGCCGGCGACGATGCCGACGACCATGGCGAGCGCGGTCATCGGCCGGTCGCGCACCAAAAGCGGCAACAGCGCGAAGATCTGGCGGGCATAGAGGAAATCGGTCGGATAGAGCGGATCGCCGAGATAATGCGACTTCTGGTGGCCGACGAAGGCAAGCGATAGCGTCAGCGGCGCGACGATCATCAGGCTCTGATGGCTGCGGCCCAGCACCGCATCGAGGCCGATCAGGATCAGCGCGAACACGACGATGGTGGTCCAGCCCGGCTTGAGCGGCTGCAGGAAGAAGGAGACCGTGCCGGCAAAGTCGCCGCGCACGATCAGTTCGATGGCAAACACCAGGACGGCGGCGATCGCCAGGCTGATCAGCCCATAGCGCACGACCGGCCATCTCCTGCCCGGCAGATAGCCGGTGGAGGGGTCGTCTTCCAGGAACTGTGGCGCGGCCTTGCCGGCGCGTTTGTAACTCTTTGCCACTTTAACTTCCCCACCCAGCGACAAGCACGTCACTCGATTGTCATGGAATTGTCACGCAAAGCTAGCGCCTGTGGCCAAAATAAGAAGAGCCAGCAAACGAATCGTGAGCGGTTTTCATCAGGAGTGATCGCCAAAAAGCCTTTCGGAACAGGCACTCGGCGGATGAAGC
>NZ_RZPL01000223.1:0-7569 GCF_004022805.1 Mesorhizobium sp. M7A.F.Ca.CA.002.04.1.1
GGCGTGCACTCACCACCCTCTTTCTCTCCATCCTCTTCCTCATCCTGCCGGCGCTCACCGCGCGGGCCATGGAGATCCAGTCCGTCACCTCGCCAAAGGGCATCACCGCCTGGTTGGTCGAGGATTATTCCGTGCCGGTCGTGGCCATCCGCTTCGTCTTTGGCGGCGGCTCGACGCAGGATCCTGTCGGCAAGGAAGGACTGGCCAATCTGATGACCGGCCTGTTCGACGAAGGCGCCGGCCCGCTCGATAGTGAAGACTTCCAGATCAAGCTCGACGATGCCGGCGCCGAGATGAGCTTCGACGAGAGCCGCGACGGCATCTACGGCTCGATGCGCATGCTGGCCGAGCAGCGCGACCAGGCCTTCGACCTGCTGCGGCTGGCGGTCAACGAGCCGCGCTTCGACCAGTTGCCGATCGACCGCATCCGTTCCCAGATCCTGTCCGGCATCATCGCCGGCGAAAACGACCCGGACACGGTGGCGCAGAACAAATGGGCGCGCGCCCTCTATGGCGACCATCCCTATTCCCGCTCCGATCAGGGCACCAAGGAAAGCATCGCCGCCATCACGTCCGATGATCTGAAAGGCCTGCACAAAGCGGTGTTCGCGCGCGGCGGCCTGCATGTCGCCGTAGTCGGCGCCATCGACGCGGAGACGCTGAAGAAGAAGCTCGACATGGTGTTCGGCGACCTGCCGCAGAACCAGGCGCTGAGGCCTGTGGCCGATATCGACCCGAAGCTGGCGCAGCATATCGAGGTCGACTACGACCTGCCGCAGACCTCCCTGCAGCTCGCCTTTCCCGGCGTGAAGCGCAAGGCGGCGGATTTCTTCCCCGCCGTGCTGATGAACGAGATCCTCGGCGGCGGCACCTTCACCTCGCGCCTGTTCCAGGAAGTGCGCGAAAAGCGCGGACTGGCCTACAGTGTCAACTCCTCGCTCATCAACCAGGACCACGCTAACGCGTTGATCGTCAGCACCGGCACCCGGTCCGACCGTGCGGCCGAGACGCTTGGCATCGTCCGCGATGTCGTCAAGCAATTGGCCGAACAAGGCCCGACCGAAGCGGAACTGGCGGCGACCAAGAAATACATGATCGGCGCCTACGCCATCAACAATCTGGACTCGTCCAGCGCCATCGCCTCGACATTGGTCGAGTTGCAGCTCGACGATCTCGGCATCGACTACATGCAGCGCCGCGCCGGCTACATCAATGCGGTGACGCTCGAACAGGTCAAGGCGGCGGCGAAAAAGCTGCTGACCACCGAGCCGACCATCATGGTCATCGGCCCGAAACTGGCCGGAGCCGGCAAGGGATGAGCCCCACCTTCGGCATCGCCTTCGGCGGCGGCGGCGCGCGCGGGCTGGCCCACATCCATGTCATCGAGGCGCTGGACGAGCTCGGCATCAAGCCGGTGGCGATTGCCGGCTCGTCGATCGGCGCCATCATGGGTGCCGGCATGGCATCGGGTATGGCCGGCAAGGACATCCACGACTACGCCCGCTCGATCCTCGGCCGCCGCGCCGAGGTGGCCAGCCGCATGTGGCGGGCGCGGCCGGGCACGATAGCCGAAGCCATGCAGAACGGCATCCGCGTCAGCCAGTTCAATGTCGAGCGCATCCTGAAAGCCTTTCTGCCCGAGGCCATCCCCGAAACCTTTGCCGAGCTGAAGATCCCGCTGAAGGTGACGGCGACCGACTATTTCGGTCACAAGCTGGCCGTCTTCGAAGACGGCGACCTGCACTCCGCGCTGGCGGCGTCAGCGGCCATCCCTGCCGTGTTCCGTCCGGTGATGCGCGACGGCAGGCTGCTGATCGACGGCGGCATCTACAACCCCGTGCCGTTCGACCTGATCGAGAACGACGCCGACATCATCATCGGCGTCGACGTCGTCGGCGCGCCGGAAGAGGCCGACCGCAAACAGCCGACCTCCGTCGACCTGATGTTCGGCGCCACGCAATTGATGATGCAGTCGATCATCGCCAACAAGCTGAAGCAATGCCGCCCCGACATCCTGGTCCGCCCGGCAGTGTCGAGATACCGGGTCCTCGATTTCCTGAAGATCGACGCGCTGATGAACGAGACGGTGGATATCAAGGACGAACTGAAGCGGCAGGTGGAGAAGGCGGTGGAGGCGAGGAATAGCGCCGCCATCAAGGGGAGACGGGGCAAGCAGGTCGGGTGAGGATGCATCTCCCCATTCGATCTGAAAGGCTCCAACCGATTACGACTTAGCCGCCACCGGCGCATACTCCAGCGCCACAACGCCGTTGCTGAACGGCGTGGCCGAAATCAGTTCGAGCGACACCGGTTCGCCGCCTGGGAACAGCGGCTTGCCTTGGCCGACGGTGCCGGGATAACTGAGCAGCCTGACGCGGTCGACCAGGCCATGGCGCAGCAATTCCTGCGCGACGCTGAGGCTGCCATGCACATAGATGTTGCCGCCGCTGCCTTGCTTCAGCGTCCTGACCGCTTCCGGCAGCGGTCCCTTCAGCAATTCGGCAGGCTTCCAGTCGAGCGCCTTCAGGCTGTTCGACGCGACATATTTCGGCAGCGCGTTGAACCGTTCGGCAAAATCTCCGGTTTCCGTCGGCCAGGAGCCGGCAAAGATCTCATAGGTCGTGCGCCCCAAAAGCATGGCGCCGGTGTCGGCAAGCTCGTCCTCCTTGAACCTGTTCATCTCGTCGTTCCAAGTCATGCTTGGCAGCTTCTCGACCTCGGCAATGCCATCGACGCTGATGAATTCGGTGACGATAAGTTTTCGCATGGCGTTCTCCTTCTTCGCTCAAAGGACGGACCGCGCAGGGTCATTGCGACACGCTTCGTGAAAAATATCACTGTGCGGGCGGAGGCGCCGCGTTCAAGGGGAGACAGCGGAAGAGGACAAGGGTGAGCCCTGGTGAAACGCAGGGCTGGCCGGTAAACCCGTAACCCCACCGCTCGTCTTCAGTCCTTCGCCCGCTCCACATAAGCCCCATCCGCCGTCATCACCACCACGCGGGTGCCCGGCGCGATGTGGGGGGGCACCAGGGTGCGCACGCCGTTGGACAGCACGGCCGGCTTGTAGGACGACGAGGCCGTCTGTCCCTTGGTCGTCGGCTCGGTTTCCACCACTTCGAAGGTGGCGCGCTGCGGCAGCACCAGGGAAATGGCAATGCCGTTGAACTGCGACACCTGCACGGCCATGCCTTCCAGCAGGTAAGGTGCCATGTCGCCGACCACGGCTTCCGACACCGCCACCTGGTCGTAGGTTTCCGGGTTCATGAAGTGAAAGCCTTCGCCGTCGCGGTAGAGGAAGGTGTGCTCGCGCTCTTCGACATAGGCGCGCTCGACCTGCTCGGTGGTGCGGTAGCGTTCCGAAACCTTCACCCCGTCGCCGATGCGGCGCATGTCGAGCTGCGTTACCGGCGTGCCCTTGCCTGGGTGGATGTTTTCGGCAAAGAGGATCACATAAAGCTTGCCGTCCTTGTCGACGACATTGCCTTTGCGGAGCGAACTGGCGATGACTTTCACCACGGTTTTAAATCCTGCAAGAAGAGTTGACTGGCGTTTGCCGGCTAGTGCGGCGCTGGATGGGGGCCTACCGCATCTTGGCCGCCGCCGCCAGCCCCCTTCCACCATGTTCCGAGCCGCATGACCGAAGCTTCGCCCTGGTGGACGCCTGACGTTCACGCCGACCGCCGCCCGCGGCTGATGCTGCGCAATGGCATCGCCGCCGGCCTGCGCGACTGGTTCGCCGCCCATGATTTCGTCGAGGTGCAAACGGCGGCGCTGCAGGTCTCGCCCGGCAATGAGGCGCATCTGGCGGCTTTCGCCACGGAAGCGGTCGGGCCGGACGGTGCAAGGGCGCCACTCTATCTCCACACCTCGCCGGAATTCGCCTGCAAGAAGCTGCTCGCCGCCGGTGAAACCAGGATTTTCAGCTTCGGTCCGGTCTATCGCAACCGCGAGCGCGGCCCCTTGCATCATCCCGAATTCACCATGCTCGAATGGTACAGGGTGGGCGAGGCCTATGAGAGCCTGATGCTGGATTGTGCGGCCTTTCTGGCGCTGGCCGCGACAAGGACAGGGGCGACTCTTTTCTCTTTCCGGGGCCGCGACTGCGATCCGTTTGCCGAGCCGGAACGACTGACGGTGGCGGACGCTTTCGCCCACTATGCCGGCATCGACCTGCTGGCCACGGTCGCCGCCGACGGCAGCACCGACCGCGACGCGCTGCACGCCGCCTTGACCTATGCCGGCCTGCGCACCGCGCCCGACGACAGCTGGGCCGATCTGTTCAGCCGGGTGATGGTGGAAAAAATCGAGCCGTTGCTCGGGCAGGGCCGCGCGACCATCCTGTGCGAATATCCCGTCGCCGAGGCGGCACTGGCGCGGCCGAGCCAGCGCGACCCGCGCGTCGCCGAGCGTTTCGAGCTCTATTGCTGCGGCGTCGAACTCGCCAACGGCTTTGGCGAACTGACCGACGCCGACGAGCAGCGCCGGCGCTTTGTTATCGAGATGGACGAGAAGCAGCGCGTCTATGGCGAGCGCTATCCGCTGGACGAGGATTTTCTCTCAGCCCTTGCCATCATGCCGCCGGCCAGCGGCATCGCACTCGGCTTCGACCGGCTGGCGATGCTGGCGACCGGCGCGCAAAAAATCGAGGACGTGATCTGGACGCCTGTCGCCTGAGGGCGGAAAGATCTGGCCTATTCGATTCCAGGGATCAAGACTGGACCGTGACCCCGAACCAAGAGACCACATGATCGGTACTGGATTTCAAGGTCAATCGGGAAGATCTACAGTGGCTGCTTCTGAAACGGTCGAAATCGCCATTGTCGGCGCCGGAGTTGTCGGGCTGGCGACGGCACTTCGCCTTGTCGCGGACGGCCGCGAAGTCCTGCTCATCGATCCGAACGAGCCGGGCTCCGGCGCGTCGTTCGGCAATGCCGGAACGATCGCCGAATATGCCTGCATGCCGGTCGGCACTCCTGCGGTGCTGCGGGCATTGCCAAAGCTGCTGCTTGATCCCGACAGCCCGTTTTCGCTGCGCTGGCCGGCGCTGCTGCAGCTGGCGCCATGGCTCGTTCGGTTCATGCGGCAATCGCTGCCGGCGGCCACCCGGGCCAATGCACTGGCGCTCGCCGGACTGCTGGCCGACGCCCTTCCAGCCTGGGAAGACATGGTCGGGGAGGCCGGGCTGGAGGACCAGATGCGCCGCAATGGCTGTCTTTACCTCTATCGCCGCTTGAGCGATTTTGCCGCTGGCGCCGGCGGCCGGGCAATGCGCGCTGGGTTTGGCATCCACCAAGAGGTCCTGACTCCCGAAGAGGTGGCGGCGCTTGAGCCGGGCCTGCCGGCGACAGCAGCGCATGGCGTGTATTTTCCCGACTCGATCAATGTCACCGATCCGGCAATGGTGATGCGGCGGTTGCTGGGCGCGGTGAGTGCCCGTGGTGCATCGGTGAAGCAGGCAGAGATCACCGGGCTGCAGGTCGAGGCTGACGGTGTGCAGCTCAGCGGACCCGGCGTTCGCATCAAGGCTGGCACGGTGGTGATCGCCGCCGGTGCACGGTCGCGCGCACTGGCCGCGCAGGCCGGCGACAGGATTCCGCTCGAGACCGAGCGCGGCTATCATCTGGAATTCCAGACCGACGCGCCGCTGCTCAACCGACCTGTCTGTCCCGTCGATCTTGGTTTCTACCTGACGCCGATGGCTGGCCGCTTGCGGGTCGCCGGCACCGTCGAACTCGGCGGCCTGGTCGCGCCGCCAAATCCGCGCCGGCTGGCGCTGCTTGACCGTGGCGCCAGGCAAATTTTTCCCAGGCTCGGCTCGCCTGCCTCGCAATGGCTCGGCTTCCGGCCGTCCCTGCCGGATTCCAGGCCGGTCATCGGCGCTTCGCGCGGCAGCTCCCGCGTAATTCATGCTTTCGGGCACGGCCATCTCGGCCTGACGCTGGCTCCGATCACCGCGCGGCTGGTCGCCGACTTGATCGGCGGACGCGGCGATCCGGCTCGGCTCGCACCTTTCGCGGCGGGCCGTTTCGGCCGTTGATCGATGGATGCCCTCGATCTGAGCTAGTGCGCGAAAACCTGCTCCAGCGAGCGAAAGCCCTTGAATTCCAAGGCATTGCCCGAGGGGTCGCGGATGAACAGCGTTGCCTGTTCGCCGGGCTCGCCCTTGAAGCGGACCATCGGCCGTTCCAGCCAGTCGATGTCGTCGCGCGCCTCCAGCCGTGTCGCCAGGCGCTGCCAGTCGTCCATCAAGAGCACCGCGCCGAAATGCGGGATCGGCACGACAATGCCGTCGACCTTGCCGTCGCTGGGGGCCTGTGCGGCCTGCGGCCGCAGATGCGCCGACATCTGGTGACCGTAGAGGTCGAAGTCGACCCAGGTCGCTGACGAGCGGCCGATCGCGCAGCCCAGCACCTCGCCATAGAAAACGCGGGTTTCATCGAGATCACGGACCGGGAAGGCGAGATGGAAAGGCGTCATCGAAATGCTCCGTGCAGGCTGCGAACCGATTTTGCGTCACAGGGTTCGCGGTTTGAACCGTCCGCCCTGCATTTTGATTGAAGCCTATGCCATTGCACAAGCCGGACCGGAACAATAGATGGGTGGGCAACGGCCGCACACCGGCCGCACCAGCAGGATTTCAGGCATGACCGACATATCAGACGCAGCAAAATTGACCGACCGCGTCGCGGCCCTGGTCGAGGCTGCCAAAAAGGCCGGCGCCGATGCCGCCGACGCGGTGGCCGTGCGCGGCCGCTCGACCGGTGTGTCGGTGCGTCTCGGCAAGGTCGAGGCTACCGAAGCTTCCGAAAGCGAGGATGTGGCGCTGCGCGTTTTCGTCGGCGGCCGCGTGGCGAGTGTCTCGGCGACAGCGGCGTCCGACCCGAAAACGCTGGCCGAGCGCGCCGTGGCGATGGCGAAAGTGTCGCCGCAGGATCCCTATCAAGGGCTGGCCGATCCGGCATTGCTCGCCAAACAGACGCGCGATCTCGACCTGTTCGACGCCACCGAAGTGTCGGCAGACCAGTTGAAGGAAGCCGCATTGGCGGCGGAAGCGGCAGCGCTTGCCGTCAAGGGCGTGACCAATTCGGCCGGCGCCAGCGCCGGTGCCGGGCTGGGCGGCCTGGTGCTGGCCACCTCGCACGGCTTCCTCGGCCACTATGTCGGCTCGCGTTTTTCGCGCTCGGCCAGCGTTATCGCCGGCGAGGGCACCGGCATGGAGCGCGACTATGAATTCTCCTCGCGCCAGCATTTTGCAGATCTCGATGCGCCCGAGGACATCGGCCGCAAGGCCGGCGAGCGCGCCGTGCGCCGCATCGGCGCGCGCAAGGCGGCGACCGGGCCGGTCGACGTGGTGTTCGACCCACGCGTCGCGCGCGGCATCGCCGGCCATCTCGCCGGCGCCATCAACGGCGCCTCGGTCGCGCGCAAGACCTCGTTCCTGCGCGACATGATGGGCAAGCAGGTGGCCGCCTCCGCCATCACCGTCACCGACGAGCCGCTCCGGCGACGTGGCCAGGCCTCGCGTCCGTTCGACGGCGAAGGCGTCGAGGGCGAAAAGCTGTTGATGGT
>NZ_RZPL01000224.1:0-7566 GCF_004022805.1 Mesorhizobium sp. M7A.F.Ca.CA.002.04.1.1
GCGCCTGGACGATGAAGTTCGAAACCACACGTCCATCGTCGGGCTGCATGCGGCGACCGTAGGTGTTGAAAATGCGGGCGACACGAATATCGAGACCATAGGTTCTCGAATAATCGAAGAACAGGGTTTCGGCCGAGCGCTTGCCTTCATCGTAGCAGGAGCGCGGCCCGTGCGTATTGACGTTGCCGAAGTAGCTCTCGGGCTGTGGATGCACGAAGGGATCGCCATAGACTTCGGACGTCGAGGCCTGGAATATCTTGGCCTTGTTCTGTCGCGCGAGTTCCAGAAGGTTCAGCGAGCCAAGCACGCTTGTCTTGAAGGTGTGGATCGGATCTGCCTGGTAGTGCGGCGGAGAGGCTGGGCAGGCGAGATTGTAGATCTCGTCGCACTGAAGGTCCGAAGGCAGTGCATCGACGATGTCGTGCTCGATGCAGCTGAAGCTCGGATTGCGCTGAAGGGCATTGAGATTGTATCTTTTGCCGGTGTGGAAATTGTCCAGCGCGACAACGTCGTATCCGTCCCGCAAAAGACGTTCGCACAGATGCGAACCTAAAAATCCCGCTCCTCCGGCGACAAGGGCGCGTCGTCGGCTTTGGCTGGCGTCCTTTTGGCTGCCGGATTCCAGTTTCAGAACCTTGACAAGCTTAGTCATGCTTTCCTCATACGCACCGAACACGCTACCGCCGGGCCGGGACAAAGCATCGCCCGGCCACGTTCCTGAGAACGTGGCAAACCTCCGCATCTGCGGAAGCGCCATCACTGATGTGCGTCAATTGTTCTTGGCTTTCGCGAAGCTGGTGCGACTACACAACCTCCGTGCTGCCGCTCAGCATTCTCCGCGCCCCGAAATCGCGATCACACGCCCGGTGTCACCATCGATTGCTCGCCCAAATTGCACATCCCAACGCATCGAAAATATACCTGTGGAAATTATAGTCAACCAAATTAGCAATTCCTTAACCAAATGCGCTCGCGAATGGTTAATCATGAAAGCGGCTACGGCCTCTCGGACCGAAGCATGGCGCACAAGGCAAATCCTGTTTATGAATCAGCATATTGGCTCGATCGACGTCAATATGTTGCCGGACGCGCCAAGCTGTTCCTTGAGGTAGAATCAAAACCTGACAGCAAGAACGGCCAAGAATGAGCCGACAGCAATGTTCAGCGCGGCGCGCGAAATACACGGCTTAATTTTTGAGCGCATAGGTAGAACGTTATCGGCATTGTTGCGCAGCCACGCCGCCAATCTGGTTGCGCTCGCACCCCGTACGGTCCACCTCCAGGGTGGCTGCCGCAACTGGCCATCGCCTTTTGGCCGTCGGGGCGCTATTGGCAAGGTCACGATACGCCATGGTGATGTGAATGCGCTTTCTGTTTGTCCTGATCCTGCTTGTCGGCGCCGGCGTCGGTGTCATCTATCCCTGGGCGATGAGCAATTTCTCCGGGCACGAGATCGGCACCGTCAGCGGCTTGAAACGGCCTTGCTCATAGACCCGCCAGGTGCCGATCTCCGGCCGCGATGCGCCGGTGCGGGTGCTGGTCGACCTGACCGCAAGAGCCGAGCGCATCGTCTCGCAGCAGCGCACCGTGCTGACGCTGACCGCCGCCAGCAATGGCCGCACGGTGCTCGCCTCGACGCTGCAGTTCAACCATTCCGACAATCCTCGCCAGGCCAGCCCGCAACTGCCCGACAAGATCTTTCGCGACGAGGCCGGCGTCATCGCGACCGTCAGCCCGGGTCCCTACGTCTTCACCGTCGGACCGGGTGATGCCGACGACATACCGATGCGGGCTGTCGATCTCATCCTGCGCTCCGGCGCAGGCGAGATCGACAGCCGTGCACGGCCGGTCGGCTTCGCGCTGATGGCGATCGGCCTGATCGGATTTTTGCTGACCTTGCGCACTCGAGGCGGTCGGCCGGAAAATCCGAACTCTCAGCCGCCACCGCCGCGCTGGGGCAGGGGCTGATGCATGTCGCCCAAAAGTGTGCAGCGGTTTTGGGACAACGACATGCATAACGGCACAAAACGATGAACTACCGCCACGCCTACCATGCCGGGAATTTCGCCGACGTCGTCAAGCATGTCGTGCTGACGCGCTTGCTCGAGTATCTGAAGCAGAAGGACAAGGCGTTTCGGGTCGTCGACACCCATGCCGGCATTGGCCGCTACGATCTGTCGTCGGCCGAAGCGCAGAAGACGGGTGAGTGGCAAGGCGGCATCGGCAGGCTGATCGATGCCCCGTTTGCCGCGCCGGTGGCAGCACTGCTCGCGCCTTATCTGGAGACAATACGGTCGCTCAACCCTGAGGGTGGCATCCAGAAATACCCGGGCTCGCCGTTGATTGCGCGCCATCTCATGCGCAAGCAGGACAGGCTGACCGCGATCGAGCTGCACCCCAAGGATGCCGCGAGGCTGAGGACGTTCTTTGCCGGCGATTTCCAGGCCCGGATCATCGAACTCGATGGCTGGCTGGCGCTCGGCGCCCATCTGCCGCCGAAGGAGAAGCGCGGCCTTGTTCTCATCGATCCGCCATTCGAGGAAGCGGGTGAGTTCGATCGCCTCGTCGACGGGCTCATAAGGGCGCACAAGCGCTGGCCAGGCGGCATCTACGCGCTCTGGTATCCGATCAAGGACCGCAAGGCGATCATCGCTTTCCGCAAGGCGCTGAAGCAATCGGGCATCCCGAAGCTGCTCGACATCGAATTCGAGATCAGGCCGGCCTCTTCGGAACCCAGCCTCGACGGCAGCGGTCTGCTGGTGGTCAATCCGCCGTTCACGCTGGAGGGCGAGTTGCGGACGCTGCTGCCGGCCCTGCACAGGCTGCTTGCGGTGGGGCGGCCGGCGCACTGGTCGTTGGAATGGCTGGCCGGCGAGCAGGCTTGAGGCGGGCTCATTGACGACCCGGGACCCGCGCTCTTTTGGATCCGGGCATGAACGTGCCAGAGCCATTCCGGTGCCGTGTAAATTCGGCTTTGGTCAAAAAGCAGTTTCAAACTGGGAAACCATTGTCAACGCAACCGCTTGACCGCCGCCGAGCGAATCCGCACAGTGCGCACAATCGACCTTGAGAGGCTGCCATGACTCGCTTCGCCAAATCCGCTCTTGCCGCCCTGATTTCGCTCTGCACCCCGCTTGCCGCGCCTCTCGGTATCACCCAGACCGTGCAGGCCGCCGATCTTACGGTCTATTCCGATGAAGAC
The DNA here is from genome assembly GCF_004022805.1 of Mesorhizobium sp. M7A.F.Ca.CA.002.04.1.1. NCBI lineage: Bacteria > Pseudomonadati > Pseudomonadota > Alphaproteobacteria > Hyphomicrobiales > Phyllobacteriaceae > Mesorhizobium > Mesorhizobium sp. M7A.F.Ca.CA.002.04.1.1. The sequence continues at coordinate 3,203 of NZ_RZPL01000224.1, forward strand.
AGCGGGGTCTGCGGTCAGCCTTGGGTACTGAACAAGATCACCAGCCGCTTTTCCTATCAGGTGCATCACGTGCCGCATCTGCCGGATGTGCAGATCACCGATTTCCGGCGCATTCACCAGCATCGCTATCTGGCGGCCGACGATACCTGGCCGATCGGTCGCCGTTATTGCGGGGCCACCGTCAGCCTGTCCGACGGCCGCGATCGCACCATCTGGTACCTGATCGAGGAAGGCCAGGGCTTTGCCTCGATCGGCGACAATGTCGAATTCTGCGTCTCGGGCTTCGACCGCTGGATGGTCTACAACGGCCGCTGCCGCATTCTGCGCTAAACCCGGTTTCCCCTTCCAATCTCTTTCGCGCCTGTGGCTTGATCGGCTGCAGGCGTTTTTCGTGCCGCGTTGACAGCTGGCGCGATCCGTCGCATATGTATGAGACAGACCTGTCTCACCACTCGGTATGCGCCATGACACCATCGCCCGTTTCCGATAAGCGCCAGCACGTCGTTGAAACGGCCTACGTGCTGTTCAAGCGCGCCGGCTTCCATGCGACGGGTATCGACCGGATCATCGCCGAAGCCGATGTGGCCAAGATGACGATGTATCGCCACTTCCCCAGCAAGGACGAATTGATCGTCGAGGTGCTCGACTATCGCGCTATGCGTTTCGACCGCCAGCTCGACCGGCTCGCCCAGGAGGGCATTCCGCCGGAACAGAAAATCGGAAGGATTTTTGACTGGCATGCACTCTGGTTCCGCAGCGCCGATTTCCATGGCTGTCTGTTCGCACATGCATTGGCCGAGTTCGGCGATCCCGGGCATCCGGTTTTCAAGGCCGTTGTCAGGCAGAAGAACGGCCTCAAGCGGCGCATGCGGTCTATCCTCGAAGAGATGATGCCGCGCGGCCGCGCCGAAAGCGTGGCGGCGACACTGCTTATGCTGATCGAAGGTGCGACCTTGCTGGCGCAGATGGGGCCGGCCGACGCCGCCATTCGCGACGCCCGCAAGGCGGCCATGGGCATCGTCGCTGCTTCGCGTAAGTCCCAATGAGCCCGCTGGTCATCGGGCTCGCATTGTTTGCGGCGATCCTGCACGCAACCTGGAACGCGTTCCTGCGCACGGGGGCCGACAGGTTGTGGACCGTCACCGTCATGAGCTTTTCCAGTACGGCGCTCGCCATCCCCTTAGCCTTCTTCCACGCCCTTCCGGCCGCGCCGGCCTGGTCCTACATTGTGCTCTCGGCCTGCCTGCAGGTTGGCTACAGTTTGTTTCTGGTGGCCGCCTACAGATATGGCGAGCTGGGACAGGTCTATCCGATCGTTCGCGGCAGCGTGCCGCTGCTCGTCACGCTCGGCGAGTTCTTCCTGGCCAACCAGCAGCTCACTCTGCCGCAGACCATCGGTGTCGCGCTGGTCGCGGGCGGCATCATGGGCCTTTCTCTCGGAAGGGGCAGGGCCGCCACGACATCGATACTCTATGCGCTGGCAACGGGAGCGATCATCGCCGCCTATGCGACGGTCGATGCGCTCGGCGTTCGGGCGGCGGGAAACGCCGGTGCCTATACCGCATGGGTGCTGGTGATCTACGGCGCGTTGCTGCCGGCGGCCTTCGTCGCCTGCCGTGGCCGGCTCACAGTCGACCTGGGTGCGCCGGAAACCTGGAAGGCGCTGGGCGGCGGCCTGTTTGCACTTCTGGCCTACGGTGTCGTGGTCGCGGCCTTCGCGCTCGGACCGGCCGGTCCGATCACCGCGATCCGCGAAACCAGCGTCGTCTTCGCGGCCTTCATCGGACGTCTGTTCCTCGGCGAGGTGCTGACGCCGCGGCGGGTCGGCGCCTGCGCCATCGTCGCGCTCGGCGCCATCTGCCTCGGCTATCAGCCGTGACGGAAATGCGCATCGCGCAGTTTCTCGATTTTCCTGATGGCGCCGACAGGTAAACCGGCTAGTCTGGACTCCCGAGAGCGGCATTACCCTCGGGAGTTTTCATGGATCTCGCGACCTCGCTTGCCTTTGCGGCCGCCTTCTTCGTGTTCGCTGCCAGCCCGGGTCCGGACAACATGACGATCGTCGCGCGCACAATCTCCAATGGCGCCGCGTCGGGCATCGCCTACGGTGCCGGCACCGTGGTCGGCATCCTCATCTTCCTGATCCTCGCCGCCTTCGGCCTGTCGATCGTCGCCGCCAAGATGGCGATCGTCATGACGGTGCTTCGCTATGGTGGAGCGGCCTATCTGGTCTGGACGGGCATCAGGCTGTGGATGGCGGCGCCCGTCATTCCCGAACTGCAGCCCATCTCAGGACGGCGAGGGCTGTTGATGATTTTTGCCACCGGCATCGCGCTCAATCTTGGCAATCCGAAAATGCCGTTGTTCTACATTGCGCTGTTGCCTAGCGTCGTCGGCGCATCGCTCGACGCAGGTCATCTCGGTGTGCTGATGATGGTGATCGTGGCCGTCGAGGTCGTGGTGATCGGCGGTCATGTCGTCCTCGCCGGTCGCGCCCGCAGCCTGTTGCGCACACCAAGGATCGTACGCCGGGTGAACCGCGCGGCGGGCGGTGTGATGATCGGCGCCGGCGTTGCCGTTGTTGCCGCGCGCTGAGCGGATTGCCCAGTCATCACGCTATTTCCTGCGCGCCGCCGCCTCGGCCTGATCGAGGATCTTGCGCAGGAATGCGGCATGGCCGCGGAACGCGCGCCGTCCGCTCGTCGTCGCCCTGACGCGCGTCTGCGGCCGGCGGCCGACGAACAGCTTTTCGATGTCGACATAACCAGCCCTGGCCAGCGTATCGAGATGCGCACCGAGATTGCCGTCGGTGACGTCCACGATGGCTTTCAGCCCGGTGAAATCCAGCGTTTGCCGCCTTTCCAGCATGCTCAGCGCCGCCATGATCCTGAGCCGAGTGCTCTGGTGGATGATTTCGTCGGCACTCATCGATTGGCTCCGGCGCAGCCAAGCCGGAGGCCGCCGACAACCATGCTGCCGCCGTGGCGGACCGTCTTGGCAATCTCGAACGGCGACAGCGCCGCTTGCTCCTGTGCGATCGACATTGAAATGCTCCAGCATGCTGTACAGAATACTCTGCCATGTAGAGTTATCTGTCAATTCACGAGCAGGCCGATCTGCGTTCGTGCTTGACAAGACGATGCACCGATCGGCTGTCGCATTGCAGTATAGATCGTCCGCCTGCACGAGATGATCGCACCGATGAGGCAGCGGTCATGATATCGGCGACCGACGATCGACACGCAAAGCTGCTCGCTGATCTTCGGAGCTTCACGAGAGGAGCGCTTCCGCGGAGTGTGGAGAATGTCGGCGACACATTCTAGCCAATGGTCGAAGATCAGAAGTGAATTTCTGCGACGATCAGCACGATCATGTGCCGATCGTAACCGAAATTTAAGCTGCGAAAATCAGTCTATTGCTTCGCTGGCTAGCAAGCCGCGAGTCAGATATGCATGAGCGCGCCGGGTCATTACGGCCGTCGGCACAAAGGAAGGGGCATCGCATGGCTAAGCAGTCATCCAAAGCGCCGGCGTCCAAGGCACCGGCAAAGAAAGCACCCGCAAAAGCAGCGACGGCAAAGGTCGCAGCTGCAGTGAAGAAAGCAGCACCCGCTGCCAAGCCGAAGGCCGCGGCGGCCAAGGCAAAAGCAGCACCGGCCAAGAAGCCGGCAGCGAAAGCTGCGGCGAAACCGGCAGTGAAGAAGGCGGCACCCGCCAAGGCAGCGGCAAAGCCGGCTGCCAAGGCGGCACCGGCCAAGAAGCCTGCAGCGAAAGCTGCGGCGAAACCCGCAGCGAAGAAGGCAGCAGCACCTGCCAAGAAACCGGCTGCCAAGGCTGCACCAGCCAAGAAGCCGGCTGCCAAGGCTGCTCCGGCAAAGAAGGCTGCGGCAGCGAAATCTTCAGCGCCGGTGAAGAAAGCGGCACCTGCGGCCAAGCCGAAGGCAGCGCCCGCGAAGGCCGGCAAGAAGTAGTCGCGCTTCCCTCGCCGGGGGCGGTGCCGAAACAGTCAAGGGCGGGTGCCTCACAGGGCGCCCCGCTCGTTGTTTAGGCAGTCGGAAGGCGAGAACAGAGGCGGACGGAGGATATCTTTTCGCAGCTCCCAGGACTTCGCCATAGGGCGGAGTCCGGTGGGGCTTTTTTCGTGTCATTCATGCGGGTGATGAAACATCGGCGCGAGGCTCGTCGGTCTTGCCAGTCGGCTGGCGGCTTCGCGCGATCCCGGCAACCATGGTGATGAAGCACCGTCTTCATGGAGCGCTCGCTAAACGGCCCTGGCCGCTGCGTCGCTCTGGCGGCTGGGTTTTCCGCTTCTGGCCATTGCCCGATCGCGCCCGATCGGTCAACACTGCCGGCCTGCAAAACAGG
>NZ_RZPL01000225.1:0-7540 GCF_004022805.1 Mesorhizobium sp. M7A.F.Ca.CA.002.04.1.1
ATGGTGTTGATGGCGACCGACTTGCCGGAGCCGGTCATCGCCGAGCTGGCGAAGATGCCGCATCTGCTCGTGGCCGGAACCACCGGCTCCGGCAAGTCGGTCGCCATCAACACCATGATCCTGTCGTTGCTCTATCGGCTGAAGCCGGAAGAATGCCGGCTGATCATGGTCGATCCCAAAATGCTCGAACTCTCTGTCTATGACGGCATCCCGCATCTTCTGACGCCCGTCGTCACGGATCCCAAGAAAGCCGTCACGGCGCTCAAATGGGCGGTGCGCGAAATGGAGGACCGGTATCGCAAGATGGCGCGGCTCGGTGTGCGCAACATCGACGGCTACAACGAGCGCGCCGCCCAAGCCCGCGACAAGGGCGAAACCGTCGTCATGACGGTGCAGACCGGCTTCGAAAAGGGCACCGGCGAACCGCTTTTCGAACAGCAGGAAGTAGACCTGGCGCCGATGCCCTACATCGTCGTCATCGTCGACGAGATGGCCGACCTGATGATGGTCGCCGGCAAGGAGATCGAAGGCGCCATCCAGCGTTTGGCGCAGATGGCGCGTGCTGCCGGCATCCACCTGATCATGGCAACGCAGCGTCCCTCGGTCGACGTCATCACGGGCACGATCAAGGCCAATTTCCCGACCCGGATTTCCTTCCAGGTGACGTCGAAGATCGACAGCCGCACCATCCTGGGCGAGCAGGGCGCCGAGCAGCTGCTCGGCCAGGGCGACATGCTGCACATGATGGGTGGCGGGCGCATTTCGCGCGTGCATGGGCCGTTTGTCTCCGACGCGGAGGTAGAGCACGTCGTGGCGCATCTCAAGGCGCAGGGCCGGCCTGAATATCTGGAAACCGTGACCGCCGACGAGGATGAGGAAGAAATCGACGAGGACCAGGGCGCGGTCTTCGACAAGGGATCGGTTGCAGCCGAAGACAGCGATGCGATCTACGACGAGGCGGTCAAGGTGGTGGTGCGCGACAAGAAGTGTTCGACCTCCTACATCCAGCGCCGCCTCGGCATCGGCTACAACCGCGCCGCATCCCTGGTCGAGCGTATGGAAAAGGAAGGATTGGTCGGCGCACCCAACCATGTTGGCAAACGCGAAATCATCATGGGCCGGCGCCAGCCGGCGACCGTGCCTGAGGATGACGGCGCGGACTGAGCGACCCCGGCCGTTATGGGATCATGCTTCAGGGGATGCTTCAGCTGCGGGTCAAGCTCGTGAATTCCATCACCTATCCCAGCCTAAACCTTAAGCATCTACACTAGCGGTTAGTGACGGCCTTTCCAATGCTGACGACCACATAGGATAACCAGCCAATGACATGCCCGAAGAAATAGATGCACAGTCCCAAATATGTAAGCAACGCAATCACAAATAGCTTCTCACCTAACGCAACATTCGTCACGAAGCCTTGAGGCAACAGGGCAAGAATCCAACCGAAGTGAAGGCCCCAGCTACACCCCCATTGACCACACGTCCGGTTGGCACTCAGCACCGTTGCGCCAAGCCACACGACCGAAATCACTATGAAACTCACCCACGAATAACGTTTGTCCCGAATGAGGCCGTAGATTGAAAATGCCTTTGCGAAAGCGAGTCCTATTGATGCAAGAACAGAAAAGGCGATTGAGATTAGAAGGCTCATGTTCGACCCAGTAGCTAAAACATCGAAGCTACAGCCAGCACCTTTACAAAGGGTTCGACCAAGTCATCGTTTTTTAAGTTCGTCGAAGGGCATCTCTCTAGCGTGATATCCAGGGTATGCTTCAGCAGCGTGTCGATCTGGTGAACTCGATCAAATATCCTGTTTTGAACTTGTCGCTCTCGATTTCAGCTGGATGCAATGCTGCGATGCAGTAAAGCCAAAAGAGCTAGTGCAAGGCACCCAAAAACAAAGACATGGAAAGTCACCCCACCCGCAGCACATAAAAAAGACCGGTTGCCCGGTCTTTTTTCACTGCAAGCGCATTGGCTTCAGCCGATCGCCATCTCAGCCAATCGATTGGCCGGTCTTGGCCCAGTCGGCGAGGAAGGCGGCGAGGCCCTTGTCGGTCAGCGGATGGTTGACCAGGGCCTTCAGGGTCGCCGGCGGCGCGGTCACGACATCGGCGCCGATGAGTGCCGCCTGCTTGACGTGGTTCACGGTGCGCACCGAGGCGACGAGGATCTCGGTCTGGAAATCGTAATTATCATAGATCTGCCGGATTTCCTGGATCAGCTCCATGCCGTCGATGCCGATGTCGTCGATGCGGCCGACGAAGGGCGAGATGAACGAGGCGCCGGCCTTGGCCGCCAGCAGCGCCTGGTTGGCCGAAAAGCACAGGGTGACGTTGACCAGGCGGTTCATCTCGGTGCGGATCGTCTTGCAAGCCTTGAGACCGTCCAGCGTCAGCGGCACTTTGATGCAGACATTGTCGGCGATCTTGGCCAGAACCTTGGCCTGCTGCATCATCTCGGAATATTCGGTGGCGGTGACTTCAGCCGAAACCGGACCCTTGACGATGTCGCAAATCTGTTTGGTGACCTCGGCGATCTTGCCGCCGGATTTGAGGATCAGCGACGGATTGGTGGTGACGCCGTCGAGCAGCCCCAGATCGTTCAGCTCACGGATATCCTTGACGTCGGCGGTGTCGACAAAAAATTTCATGGCGGGTCTCCTGAAGATTTTCATGTGCATGTCATGCACATTTGGGGTCGGCCTTTGATCTAGACCAAAGTCAGGGCAAGGTCACGCCTCATGATCGAAGATTCGCCCTTTGTCGCAGCCGCACCGGTGCTGGTGCCGATGCCCGCCGAACGCCCCTACACCTACGCCGTGCCGGCCGGCATGCGCGTGGTGCCGGGCTCGATCGTGCGTGTGCCGCTCGGGCCGCGCCAGGTCGCCGGCATCGTCTGGGATGGCGCGGTCGAGAAGGTCGACGCGAAAAAGCTGCGTCCTATCGAACAGGTCTTCGACTGCCCGCCGATCGACCGCGCGATGCGCCGTTTCGTCGACTGGGTGGCGCAGTACACGCTATCGCCGCCCGGCATGGTGGCGCGCATGCTGCTCAGGGCGCCGGAGGCTTTCGACCCCGAACCGTGGATCGAGGGGTTGCAGCGCACGCTTCTCGCACCTGACCGGATGACGGGCGCCAGGCAGCGCGTGCTGGAGACGGCCGAAGGCGGCCTTGCCTGGACGCGCTCCGGCCTCGCTCACGCCGCCGGCGTGTCCTCGACGGTGATCGACGGCCTGAGGGCGCAAGGCGTGTTCGAGACCGTGATGATCCCGCCGCGCCCGGTGGTGGCCGCGCCCGATCCCGGCTACGCTATTCCGGAACTGATGCCGGACCAGGGCGCCGCGGCGCAGATGCTGCGCGCCAATGTCGCAGCCGGCGTGTTCAACGTCGCGCTGCTCGACGGCGTCACCGGATCCGGTAAGACCGAGGTCTATTTCGAGGCTGTGGCGGCTGCGCTCGACCAGGGCAGGCAGGTGCTGATCCTGCTGCCGGAAATCGCGCTGACGCATGCCTTTCTCGAGCGCTTCCAGCAGCGCTTCGGCGCCAAGCCGGGCGAATGGCATTCCGACCTGCCGCCGCGGATGCGCGAGCGGGTTTGGCGGCAAGTGGCGGAGGGCGGCGTGCGGGTCGTCGCCGGCGCGCGCTCGGCGCTGTTCCTGCCGTTCAAGGAGCTCGGCCTTATCGTCGTCGACGAGGAGCACGACCCTGCCTACAAGCAGGAGGACCGCGTCTTCTACAATGCGCGCGACATGGCGGTGGTGCGCGGCCATATCGGCAGCTTCCCCGTGGTGCTGGCGTCGGCGACGCCGTCGGTCGAAAGCCGGGTCAATGCCAGCCAAGGTAAATATAACAGGGCGGTGCTTTCCGCTCGCTTCGCCGAGGCGGCGCTTCCGCATCTGAAGGCGGTCGACATGCGGCGTGCGCCGCCGGCGCGTGGCGGTTTCCTGTCGCCGGTGCTGCTCGACCAGATGCGCCAGACGCTGGAGAGGAAGGAGCAGTCGCTGCTGTTCCTCAACCGGCGCGGCTATGCGCCGCTGACCCTGTGCCGGGTCTGCGGCCATCGTTTCGGCTGCCCGGTCTGCTCGGCCTGGCTGGTCGAGCACCGGTTTCGCGGGCAACTGGTCTGCCATCATTGCGGGCACAATGAGCGCCGCCCCGAAGCCTGCCCGGAATGCGGCACGCTCGATCATCTGGTCGCCTGCGGACCGGGTGTCGAGCGCATCGCCGAAGAGGTCGTGACGCATTTCCCCGACGCGCGCACCATCGTCTTGTCGTCAGACCTGATGGGCGGCGTGCGGCGGCTGCGGCTGGAGCTGGAGGCGATCGCCGACGGCGAGGCCGATATCGTCATCGGCACGCAGCTCGTCGCCAAGGGCCACAATTTCCCTAATATGACCCTGGTCGGCGTCGTCGATGCCGATCTCGGCCTTGCCAACGGCGATCCACGCGCCGCCGAACGCACATTCCAGTTGCTCAGCCAGGTGACAGGCCGCGCCGGCCGCACCGGCAAGAAGAGCCTTGGACTGCTGCAGACCTTCCAGCCCGACCATCCGGTGATGCGGGCGATCGTCTCCGGCGACGCCGAGGCTTTTTACGAGCGCGAGATTGCCGAGCGCGAACGGGCCGCCCTGCCGCCCTTCGGCCGGCTCGCCGGCGTCATCGTCAGCGCGGTGACGCGAGCGGAAGCCGAGGGCCATGCACGCGGCCTGCGCCGCGCAGCACCCGAGGCGTCAGATCTGTTCGTGCTGGGTCCAGCCGAGGCGCCGCTGTCCCTGCTCGGCGGCCGCCACCGCTTCCGCCTGCTGATCCAGGGCGAACGGCGCGCCGACATGCAAGGTTTTATCAGGGCCATGCTGGCCAACGGGCCGAAGCAACGCGGCTCGGTCCGGGTGCAGGTCGACGTCGACCCGCAGAGTTTTTTGTAAGGTTGCGCTTTCAGCGATAGGTTGCCCGCAAGCCAGCGAGATGTGGAAACTCATATGAAGACCCTTGGCCTGCTCGGCGGCATGAGCTGGGAATCGACCGCCATCTACTATCGCCTGCTCAACGAGATCGTGCGCGAACGGCTGGGTGGGCTGCATTCCGCGAAACTGCTTCTGTGGTCGTTCGACTTTGCCGAAATCGCCGAGCGGCAGCATCACGGCGACTGGGACGGTGCCGGCGTGCTCCTCGTAGAAGCGGCGCGCAAGCTTGAGGCCGGCGGCGCGGAAGGTCTGCTTTTGTGCACCAACACCATGCACAAACTGGCCGATCAGGTGCAGGCGTCGGTGTCGATCCCGCTGATCCACATCGCCGATGCCACCGCAGTGGCGGTCAAGCGTGCCGGAATGCAGCGTCCGGCGCTGCTGGCGACGCGCTTCACCATGGAGCAGGATTTCTACAAGGGCCGGCTCGCTGACAGATTTGGCTTGGACCCCGTGGTGCCGGATGCGGCCGGGCGCGACATGGTCCATCGCGTCATCTACGACGAGTTGTGCCAGGGCATGGTCAAGGAGACTTCAAAGGCGGCCTATATCGCCGAGACCGAACGCCTGCGCCGCGAAGAGGCGGCCGACAGCGTCATCATGGGCTGCACCGAGATCACCATGCTCATCGGCCAGCAGGATTTCGACATCCCGGTCTTCGACACGACGCGCATCCATGTCGAGGCGGCTGTGGAATTCGCGCTCGGTTGATGCGCGCTGCCTAAAGTACCTGGACCCATCTGGCGCGGGGGCTTTCCTCCGTTAGAATGCCCGGAATTTCAAAACAGGCATCTCGAGGGGACAAGATGGATTTTGCGCTTCCATGGCCGACGAGCCAGGGCGAATGGCTGGCTTGGTCGAGCGCCGTCTTCACGGTGCTGCTCGGGCTTTTGTTCTTCCTGGCGCCGGGTCTCGCCTTTCGTGCCCTGCGCCTGCAGGTCAAGCCAGAGAAGGCTGCGGCGATCGCCGAGGGGCGCGGCAGGATGTCGGGCTTTTATCTGGGTGTCGGCCTGTGCTGTATCCTGCTGGCGCAGCCGCTGATCTACATGGCGCTTGGCTTCTCCTGGCTGTTCACTGCCTTCGGCCGGCTGCTGTCGATGATGTCTGATGGCGCCAACACGCCTTTCAATTGGGTTTCCATTGTGCTGGAATTGGTCCTGGCGGCGTTGCCGCTCGCCTTCGCCTTCGGCTTTCTGCCCTGAATCATTGGGTATTCCGCGATCGAAGACGGGCGACTTTCGCCGGATGCGACAATAGTGCCTGAAAACCATGCGGAACGACGCATTGCGGTCTTAAAATGCCTGTGCTAGACGGCAATCGACTTTCGGCCGGGGATAGCGGAAGCCGCGCCTCCGTGCTCGAAAAAATGCAGTAAGGTCAAAGATTTAGCCAGAGTTTTTGCTCGCGCCAACAATCTACGGCCTGTCAGACAAGAGAAAAGACGGTCCGTGGCTCAATCGTCATCGCCAATCTCAGGTGTCGCAGAACGCTATGCGGGTTCGCTGTTCGAACTCGCCCTGCAGGCAAATTCCGTGGCCAAGGTCGAAGCCGACCTCAACAGTTTCGAAATCATGCTCGCGGGCAGCGCTGATCTCACCCGGCTGATCAACAGCCCGGTGTTCTCCAGCGAGGACCAGGCGAAGGCCATCGCGGCGATCGCCGACAAGGCCGGGATCACCGGCCTCACCGGAAATTTCCTGCGCGTCGTCGCCCGCAACCGCCGGCTGTTCGCCATTCCCGGCATGATCAGGGCGTTCCGCCAGATATCAGCCGAACACCGTGGCGAGACCGCTGCTGAAGTGACGTCGGCTCACGCGCTGACGGCTGTCCAGCAGACCGAACTCAAGGCGGCGCTGAAGAGCGTTGCCGGCAAGGACGTGGCTATCTCCGTCACCGTCGATCCGTCGCTGCTCGGCGGGCTGGTGGTCAAGATGGGCTCGCGCCAGATCGATACGTCGCTCAAAACCAAACTCAATTCGCTCAAGCTTGCACTGAAAGAGGTCGGCTGATGGACATCCGCGCCGCGGAAATTTCCGCAATTCTGAAAGACCAGATCAAGAATTTCGGCAAGGAGGCCGAGGTCTCCGAAGTTGGACAGGTGCTGTCCGTCGGTGACGGTATCGCTCGTGTCTACGGCCTCGACAATGTCCAGGCCGGCGAGATGGTCGAATTCCCCGGCGGCATCCGCGGCATGGCGCTCAACCTCGAAGCCGACAATGTCGGCGTCGTCATCTTCGGCGCCGACCGCGACATCAAGGAAGGCGACATCGTCAAGCGCACCGGCGCCATCGTCGACGTTCCCGTCGGCCCAGGCCTGCTCGGCCGCGTCGTCGATGCGCTCGGCAATCCGATCGATGGCAAGGGTCCGATCAAGGCAGTCGAGCGCAAGCGCGTCGACGTCAAGGCGCCCGGCATCATTCCGCGCAAATCGGTGAACGAGCCGATGTCGACCGGCCTCAAGGCCATCGATGCGCTGATCCCGGTCGGCCGCGGCCAGCGCGAGCTGGTCATCGGCGATCGCCAGACCGGCAAGACCGCCATCATCCTCGACACGATGCTCAACCAGAAGTCGGT
>NZ_RZPL01000226.1:0-7523 GCF_004022805.1 Mesorhizobium sp. M7A.F.Ca.CA.002.04.1.1
GGAGAGGACAGCCAGTTTTTCACGGACGGTGAGTGCGCTCATCTGTTCATGATATGTTCTTATCCGCCCTTATGCCACCTCATTTGATGGAAACGGCGAAAAAGTGATCGCCCGCCCGGCCCTCAGACTTCGTGCAGATAGAGGTGGTAATCCAGTTCGCTGACCGTGCGTGCCACGCGCAGGTATTCGGACTGTTTGATCGCCACGAAGGTCCGGTGCAGGTCCTCGCCGAGCGCGTTCTTCAGGAAGCTGGACGCCCGGGCCGATTCGATCGCGGCGCGCCAGTCGACAGGCATGGTTGTGCGCGTGACCGCTGCCTCATAGCCGTTGCCGGTCGTTTCGGGCCCCGGATCGAGCCCTTCATCCATGCCCTTGATGATGCCGGCGAGCACGGTTGCGGCGATCAGATAGGGGTTGGCGTCGACGCCCGACGGCCGGTGCTCGATGCGCCGGTTCTTGGCGTCGCCGGCCGGCACACGCAGCGCCACCGATCGGTTGTTGACGCCCCATGTCGGTGCCACCGGCGCATAGGATTGCGAGACGAAGCGCCGCCAGGAATTGGCGTGCGGCGCAAACACCAGCATCGATTCCGCCATGGTCTGGATGAGGCCGCCGAGCCCTTGCAGCAGCGGCAGCGACCAGCTCTCGCCGCCGGCTTCGGCAAAGACGTTTCGGCCGGCTCTGTCCTGCAGCGAAACATGGAAATGCATGCCCGAGCCGGCGTATTTCTCGATCGGCTTGGCCATGAAGCAGGCGGTGACGCCGTGGCGGCGCGCCTGCGCCCGCACCAGCCGCTTCAGCATGACCAGGTCGTCGGCCGCCCGCATCACATCCTTGCGGTAGTTCAGCGTCAATTCGTACTGGCCGGGCGCATATTCGGAAATGACCGTCTCGGCCGGAATGCCTTGCGCCTTGGCTGCGGCATAGATGTCGGAAAACAGCGGCTCCATGCCGTGCAGATGATCAACGGAATAGACTTCCGTCTTGCCCGAGACGCGGCCGTCGAGCACGGCGCGCGCCGGCTGCACCTTGCCGTCGGCGTCGCGCTCATTGGCCAGCAGGAAGAATTCAAGTTCGAAGGCTCCGGCCGGATAGAGGCCCTTGGCCGCCAGGATGTCGACTTGCCGAGCCAACGCCAGCCGCGGATCCGACGACATCGGCCGGCCGTCGAGCATGTACATCGCCATCAGCAGCTGGCCACGTGGCGGGCTCGTGCCGTAGAGCGGCACCAGCGTACCGGGGATCGGCCATGCCCTGAGATCGCCGTCGCCGGTCGTCCAGATCAACCCGGTCTCGTGCACATCCTCGCCGGTGATGTCGAGGCCCAGGATCGAGATCGGCATATGGCGGCCGCCCTCGAAGATGCTCTTCAGCTCATGCCGGCGCACGATCTTGCCGCGGCCGACGCCATTGGCGTCGGTCAGCACGATATCGAAGGCTTCGATCTCGGGATGGGCGTCGAGAAAGGCGTGCGCCTCGGCGGATGTCGAGCCCGAAGGTGAGGTCATTGTGGCATTGGGATGGTCCATCGCCGCTTGTCTCATGCCCCAAGCTTTGCCGCAACCGCGCCGAAGGCGGTGATCAGCCGGTTGACCTGGGTCGCAGTGGTCGCCGGCGAGATCAGCATCATGTTGTGGAAGGGTGCGATCAGCACGCCGCGATTGATCAGCGCGACATGGATGGCGGCCTCCAGTTCCGGCGCATGCGCCACTTCCGCCTCGGCGCCATTGCGCAGCGGACCGGGCGCGCAGATGAACTCGACGCGGGCGCCGACACGGGAAACATGCCAGGGCAGGCGATAGCGATCGATCACGCCGGTCAACCCGGCATCGAGCCGCCGCGCCAGGTGATCCATGCGGTCATAATTTTCCGGCGTCATCACCTCTTCAAGCGCGGCGCGCATCGCTGCGAACTGCAGCGGGTTGGCCGAGAGCGTCGTGCCCATGCCGGAATAGCCCGGCTCCTTGGTCCTGTTGTAGTCCGCGTAGCGCGAGGCGACGTCGTCGCTCATGCCCCAGACACTGGCCGGCACGCCGCCGGCGATCGGCTTGCCCAGGACGAAGAAGTCCGGGTCGAGACCATATTTCCTCGTGTAGCCGCCGGGGCCGGTCGAGATCGTGTGCGTCTCGTCGATCAGAAGCAGTGTGCCGGCTTGGCGTGTCAGTTTGCGCAGGGCGTCATGGTAGCCCGGATCGGCAAGCACCATGCAGGAGTTGGTCAGCACCGGTTCGGCGATGACGCAGGCGACGTCCTTATCCCCAAGCGCGGCTTCGAGTGCTGAGATGTCGTTGAACTCGATGACCTTGGCCGTACGCGTCAGGTCGCGGAACTCGCCCGCCAATCCCGGCCGGTTGACGGGCTTGCCGTCGATCAGCCGCACCATCGTCTCGTCGACCGAGCCATGGTAGCAGCCGTTGAAGACAAGGATCTTCTCCCGGCCGGTGACGGCGCGGGCGACGCGCAATGCAAAACGGTTTGCGTCGGTTGCCGTCGTCGCGATCTGCCAGAATGGCAGGCCGAAGCGCTGCTGCAGCAGCGGCCCGATGGCCAGCGCATCTTCCGAAGGCAGCATATAGGTCAGGCCACGTCCGGCCTGGCGGCGGATGGCGCGCGCCACCGGCGGCGGCGAATGGCCGAACATCGAGCCGGTGTCGCCAAGGCAGAAATCGTCGAGCTTGTTTCCGTCGATGTCGGTGATCGTGGCGCCCTTGGCGCTGTCGACCAGGATCGGAAACGGCGTCGGCCAGTCGTTCATCCAGTGCATCGGCACGCCGCCGAAGAAGCCGGGCAGGCCGTTGCCGACCTTTACCTGAGATTGCGGCCGCGCCTTGCGGAAGGCTGCCCCCTCGGTCTCGCGCAGATCGGCAATGCGGTCGCGGCCGATGCCGCCGATGGACGTCTTGGACATATCGCTGTGCATGAAAACCCCTCTGGTCGATTCCTCTTAGCCAATCCGTGTCTGCATCCGCAATTGGCCGCGCATCTGTCCTGCGTTGGCTCAGCCTTTGGCGGCGGCGCTTGACCGTGCTGCCGAAGTCGGCGCCAATATGAGCGGGAATTGAGGGGGAGGGGTAATGAGGACGGTCATCTGTGTGGCGATGCACCTGTCGTCGGCGAGCGCGGCCTTCGCCTCGGGCGGCATCTGGTGCTCCACCGACGACCCGGCGGCGACATTCGAGGTCGAGGCCGGCGTCACCAGAGGCATGGGCGGGCCGACCTTCAACTTTCGCGGCAACCTCGAAATTCTGAGCCGGCCTGCCAGCGACAGCCTGCGCAAGACCGTGTTCGAGGATTCCAACCTGACGCAGTACTGGCTCGACGGCAAGGAATTGCGGCTGAACATCTATCGTGAGCACGAGGCCGCGCAAAAGATCAACTCGGTCGAACTGACGATCCTGACCAGGACCAGCGACGAAGGCGTCTACGACGGGAGCTATACGCTCTCCATCTACGACGCCGCAGCGGATACGGACCAGGACGGCAAACCGGTCGAAATCAGCGGCAAAGTGTCGTGCGGAGCGGAGTGAGCGGGGTCAGGCCGTGATGTCGATGACGCCGCAGTCGCCTGCCGCGCTGCCGAAGGCGACGCGGCGTTCTTCCTTGTCCCACATCATCGAGGTGATGGCGCCCTTGCCCGGCCGCCGCAACAGCACTTCCTTGGCGTCGGCAAAACGCACCGCCATCACCATGCCGTCATCATAGCCGACGGCGACGACATCCTGGCTCGGGTGACAGGCGACAGCCGTCACCATGGCATTGCCGCGCGTGCCGAGTTCCAGCGGTGCCTTGCCCATCGGCCCGTCCTTGCCGGAAAACGGCCAGACGATCGCCGCCGGCGCGCCGGAACTCGCAAGCCACTTGCCCTTTACGCTCCACGACAGGCTTTTGACCTTGCCGGGATAGCCGGTCATGCGCATGTGCTTGCCGTCGGCGAGCTTCCACCCGTGCAATGCGTTTTCTTGCATGGTGGTGACGAGGAAGGCGCCATCCGGCGAGAAGGTGATGCCGGTATGGGCGCCGGCCCATTCGAGTTCCACCGGCTTGCCCTCGGCGGCCGGGAAATGCAGCGTCGCGCCATTGTAGCGGGCGACGCCGAAGCGCATGCCCTTGGGCGAGAAGGCCAGCCCCTCCACCGAACGCGGATGGACGAATTCCCTGGTCTTGCCGTCGGCGAAGCGCACGAAGGCAGTCTTGCCTGAGGCATAGGCGATGGCGCCTTGCGGCCCGGCGGCAACGCTGGTGATCCACTTCCTGGCCGCGCTTGCCAATTCCGTGGCCTCGCCGCCCGTTTTCACGGCAAACACCTTGCCGTCCTCGCCGCCGGTGATCAGCCGGTCATTGGCCGCATCATGGAAGGCGGCGAGCAGCCCGTCATTGGCCTGAACCGTCTTGTGGCCATGGTCGAGCCGATGGATGGCGCCGTCGGCCATCGCGAAATGCGGCACGTCGCCGAGAAAGGCGGCGGCGATGCAATGGCCTTCGAGGTCTAGGGGGGCGACTGTGGGCATCAGGGAACCATTCCAATGAAGTTTGTTGCCATCCCCGGGAAGTCGCCAGCGCGGCCGGGTGTGGCGCCAACCTTCTCCCCTTGTGGGAGAAGGTGGATCGGCGCGCAGCGCCGAGACGGTTGAGGGGTGTTGGACGGATCGCCGTCGGTGCCCAGCTGGAGCACCCCTCATCCGACCGAGCTTCGCACGGCCACCTTCTCCCACAAGGGGAGAAGGACAGAAGGGGCAGCGCTAGCGTTATAAGGCTTGGAAATCAAGCCGCCGGGCAGGCGTCAAAACTCTTCTTCAGCCGCTCGGCGTCGAGTTCCCTGCCGATGAACACCAGCCGGCTCTCGTGCTTTTCGCCGTCTTTCCAGGCGCGCTGGTGGTCGCCTTCGATGATCATGTGCACGCCCTGGATGACATAGCGCTCGTCGTCGCCCTTGAGCGCGATGATGCCTTTCAGCCGCAGGATGTTGGGGCCTTCCATCTGGGTGATCTTCTCGATCCAGGGGAAGAATTTCTTCGGATCCATCTCGCCGCCGCGCAGCGACACCGATTGCACCGTCACGTCATGAATGTCCGAAGCATGCGCGTGATGGTGGTGGTCGTGCCCGTCATGATCATGGTGGTGGTGATCGTGGCCGTCGTGGTCATGATGATCGTGATCGTCATGCGCCTCGAGGAAGTGCGGATCGTTTTCCAGTGCCCGGGACAGATCGAAAGCGCCGCGGTCGAGTACTTCGGTCAGGTCAACGCCGGCGCGGGTGGTACGATGGATCTTTGCCGCCGGATTGATGGCGCGGATCGTTGCCTCGACCTTGGCGAGTTCTTCTGACGTGACGAGGTCGGTCTTGTTGAGCACGACGACGTCGGCGAAGGCGATCTGGTCCTCGGCTTCCTTGGAATCCTTGAGCCGCAA
Source organism: Mesorhizobium sp. M7A.F.Ca.CA.002.04.1.1 (assembly GCF_004022805.1). Taxonomy (NCBI): domain Bacteria; kingdom Pseudomonadati; phylum Pseudomonadota; class Alphaproteobacteria; order Hyphomicrobiales; family Phyllobacteriaceae; genus Mesorhizobium; species Mesorhizobium sp. M7A.F.Ca.CA.002.04.1.1. The sequence continues at coordinate 5,410 of NZ_RZPL01000226.1, forward strand.
CGGCAGGTGCTTGGCGTCGACCAGCGCCACCACCGCGTCAAGCCTGGTCTTGGAGCGCACATCGTCGTCCATGAAGAAGGTCTGCGCCACCGGCACCGGATCGGCGAGCCCGGTGGTCTCGACGACGATGGCGTCGAAGCGGCCGGGGCGGCGCATCAGGCCCTCGACGACACGGATCAGGTCGCCGCGCACCGTGCAGCAGATGCAGCCATTGTTCATCTCGTAGATTTCCTCGTCGGATTCCACGATCAGATCGTTGTCGATGCCGATTTCACCGAACTCGTTGACGATGACGGCGTAGCGCTTGCCGTGGTTTTCCGACAGGATGCGGTTGAGCAGCGTCGTCTTGCCGGCGCCGAGATAGCCGGTGAGAACGGTTACGGGGATTTGCGTCTGTGCGTCGCTCATGGCTTGCCTCGAAAGTGCTGGGCCGCAAAAGATCCGGCCCTCAAAAGGGATTGTCGGTTCCATATAGGATGTGTGCCGGGCTTTTGCACGGGGCAAACCGATGGGCCAAACCGGCTTGCTACAATACCGGATTTTGACTGGCGAAAGCCGCTGTGATTGCCTAGCTCGGGATGCGGAAGGTCAATTTGAGAGGCAAGATATGTCCGGCAAGCCATCCTCCTTCTCATTGAGCCGGCGCCAGGCGCTCGGGTTGATCGCGGTCACCGCCGGAGGTGGTGCCTTCCTGCCGGCCTCGGCAATGGCCGCTCAATCTTCGGCTGCCCAGGCTTCACCCTATGCCGGACTGGCCTTGTTCGAAAACGGCGCCGGTGTCTGCACCATTACGCCTGAAGTGACCGAGGGACCGTTCTATTTCGACCCGAAACTCGAACGTGCCGATGTCACCGAAGGCAAGAAAGGTATTGCCCTTGACGTCCGGCTGCAGGTTGTCGACGTGGACTGCCGCCCACTTGCCGGCGCCCGCGTCGATATCTGGCATTGCGACGCGCAGGGCGCCTATTCCGGCTATCCCGGACAGGGTGACGGCCGCGACGTCGACACGTCGGGCCAGACCTTCCTGCGTGGTTGGCAGAAAACCGATGCAAGCGGCATCGTCTCCTTCGCCACGATCTATCCCGGCTGGTATCGCGGCCGCACCACCCACATCCATTTCAAGGTCTTCCCCGACGACAGGTCGGTGATGACCGGCCAGTTGTTTTTCCCCGACAGCCTCAGCGAGCAGATCTTCACCTCTGTCGCGCCCTACAATGACCGGCCCGGCAAGCGCGACACTTCAAATGCCGATGACGGCATCGCCAGGCGGGCCGGATCGCAATCGCAGGCTGCGCTGCGCGAGTTGGAGGATGCCTATCAGGCGCTGATGATCGTGGCGGTGAAGTCCGGCTGAGCGTTCCCTCACGCACCTTGTCAGCGGCGAAAACTCCGGTCACGAATTCGTTTGTCATCTAACTGAAATAAACATCTGGCATTAGCCACGGCGGACACCACAATGCTTGCCGGCAAAGCTGTTTGAAGCACCGGAATCTTTTTGATCGTCGATTGCCAACCGGCCGGCTGCCTCTATGCTGCCCGCACCGGTACGGCCGAAGAGGGAAGACCATGGCCAAGGCGGACAAGACTGCGACAATGAGCCGGCTGCATTCCGCGGCAAGGCTGGCAAGGACGGCGCTGGCTGCCCGGCTTCTGGCGCACGGCTTCTATGCCGGCCAGGACCAGATCATGCTGGCGCTCGACCGTGAGGACGGCCAGACGCCGGGCAATCTTGCCGGACGTCTCGGCGTGCGCCCGCCGACGATCACCAAGACCATCAACCGGCTGCAGGCCCAGGGGTTCCTGGAGAAGCGCGCTTCTGAAGCCGATGCCCGCCAGGCCCACATCTTTCTCACCGATACAGGCCGCGACATCATCCACGCCATCGAGAAATCGGTGAAGAAGACCGAAAAGCAGGCGCTGAAGGGCCTCGACAAGAAGGACCAGAAGTCGCTGTTCAAACTGCTTGCCCGCATCGAGGCCAACCTCTCGAACGAGGAATTGGTGCTCATCGACGACGACGCCGAGTCGGACGACTGACCGGCGGATTGTCGCGGCAGGCGATCAAGCCGCCGCGGCAGAGCCCTGGATCAGCGACGACCAGCGTCCCGGTGTCA
>NZ_RZPL01000227.1:0-7509 GCF_004022805.1 Mesorhizobium sp. M7A.F.Ca.CA.002.04.1.1
GTTCGGCGGCGACCGGAACGGTCGAGGCCGGCGCAGCCGAAGCTGTCGTCGTCTCGGACGCCGCTGGGTTTGCATCGGCCGATGTAGCCAAGGCGACGGGGGCGGGAACCGGTTCTGCGATCGGCGCGGCACCCATCGACGGCTCGGCGCCTGACGGCGTGGCAATCATGCTTTGCGCGGCCATGTCGTCCTTGGTTGCCGGTGCGGATGGCTCGGCCTGTCTGACGGCATGGTCCGGCGCGCTTTCCACTGCCGCGGGCTGCGCGTCCGTCTTTGGCTGGCTCGCGGCATCGAGCGAGGCGGTTTGCATCGGCTGCGAGGCGACGATCGGCACGACATCGTTGCTCGCCACCTGGGCCGGATCGGCGAAAAAGGCCTTGCCCAGTTGCAGGGCGCCCAGCGCCAGCAGGATCGCGGTTGTCCCCATCAGGATCGGCTTGCGCCGTGCCTTGAGCAGGTCGCCGATCCGCAGTGCCTTCACCGGTCCGGTCACCGTCGACTGGCGCTTCAGCGCATCGGCCTCGGCGGCCGCGGCCTGCGCCGCGCGCCGGGCAGCGGCGATGAAATCCGATTTCGCGGCATCGGTGTCGCTGGGCTTGGCCGGCTGGCCGCGCTCGTCACGCACGCGCTTCATGATGGCATTGAGGTCAGGTGCGCCGGAGCCGGGCTCCAGCGGCCGGTTGGCCATTTTCGGATCGAGCGGCTCGTCGAGATCGACGCTCGGTATTGGGGCACTCGGCGCTGAGCCGGCCAGTGGCGGGATATCCGCCTCCTTCTTGCCCTTGAAGGCGCGGGCCAGCCCGCCGAACAACGATTTGCGGCCGCCGGCCTGTCCGCCTTTCTCGGCGATCGTGTCCGAACCGAGCGCGGCCATGGCCGCCGCCGCGGCAGCCTCGGCCGGCGTGCGCGTGCCAATACCAATACCGAGGTCGCTACGCATACCCAGGTCGCCGCGTGCACCCGGCTCATTGCGCAGGATGGCGGCGGCACGGCCATCGAGATCTGCCATGTCCCCAGTCAATGGCAGGGGCTGATCGATATCCATCGACGGCGCGTCGACGGCCATTTTGGGTCGGCGCACGCCGCGCCAGTTGCTCGGCTCGGCCGGTGCCGCATCCAGCAATTCGCTCATCGCCTCGACCGGCTCGCCGGGTTCGAGCGAACCCAGCCGGTCGACGATCTTGAGCAACGTATCGTGGATGGCCTCGAACGTTCTCGAATTGCGTTCGTCGGAGCGCCGCGTCAGTGTTTCAAGCGTCTTCAAATCCTGGGCGAGGCCGGAAACCGCGGTCGCATTGGCGCTCGAACCGGCCAGCGATTGCACTGCGTTCTCGGCCGCTTCGCGCGCCGCGCCGAGAATGGAATCGCGGGTTCCTGCGAGCGACTTTTCAATTTCGTTGAGACGCGGGCTGATGTCCTCGAATTCCGGCAGCGGGGTGCTGGGCTTGGAAAGATGAGCCGACAGGCCGGCAACCTGTGCTTCCAGGCTGCGGATCAGCGCCGGATCGATGCCGGCGACCTGTGCGGCCGACGCGTCCAGCCGGCTTGAAATGTCTTCGAGCCGGCTCTCCAGTCCGCGGATCGCCGCTTCGCCCGCGGGATCGGGCACACGCGTTTCAAGGCGCTTGGCGAGCGCCGTAAAGCGGGCATCGATGGCTTCCATGATGCCGACGCTGTCGACCTGCGGCATGCGCTGGTCGAGCCTGTCAGCAACCTCGTCCAGCCTGCGCTCGAGATCGCGGAACAGCATGTTGCCCTGTTCGATGGCGTCACCCTGGCGGCGTTCCATCATGCTCGACAGCACGTCGAAGCGTTGCTCCAGCCCATGGAAGATGTAGTCGGCGTCAGGCATGGCGGGTGCCTGGTCGATCTTGTCGGCGATGAATGCGATCTGCTTGGCCAGGCGCTCCATCGCCTGCTCCGGCAGATTGGCGCGGCCGGCGAGTTCGTCGACCCGGCCCGACAGCGTGCTCAACCGGTCCATGACCGCGTTGCCGGGACGATCCTGCGCCACTTCCTGGATCTGGCCGGCAAGCGAGTCGATCCGTCTCTCTATGCGCTCGAAAGCCTCGTGGTCGAATGAATTGGCTTGCGCGGCGACCGTCGATGCCACGATGGCGCGGGAAATCTCGTCCAGCCGCTCGTCGATCATGCCAAGCGTGTCGCTGCCGCGATTGTCTTGCTGGCTGGCGAAATGGTCGACAGCGCCGGCAAGCGTCCGCACCTTCTCCTCCAGCGAGCGCAGCGACAACGATTCCGGCAAATTGTTGACGGCATTGCTGATCTGCTCGAGCCGGGCGGTGAGAGCAGACAGGCCCGGGTCGTCCGAGCGCTTGCGCTGGTCGGCGTCGAGGCGGTCTTCGAACGCCGTCCAGCGGCGATCGAAATCGTCCCAGCGGCGGTCGACCTTCTGCACGCTCTCTTCGCGTGCCAGCGTTTCGAGTGCGGCTTTGACCTGTTCGAGCTCGAGGCGCAGCATGTTGACGCTTCTGTCGTCGCTCTTCTCGGCCAGGGTCTGGATGGCGCCCGAAAGACGCTCGAACTCAAGGCCGAGTTCAGCACTGCCCTTGGCCGAAGCACCGGGCCTTGCGCCTGACTGGAAGGCCCGCTCGATGTCCTTGCGCAGCGCTTCGAATTCCCGCTGCAGGCCTGCGGTCATCTGGTGGCGCAATTCCTCGCGCATGCCGCGCAATTCGCCGGCGATCTTGCCGACCATGGCAACGCCATCCTCCTGGCCGCGCACGCGATCGATATCGCGGGCAATGGCCTGGTAATTCTGCTCGAAAGCGGCGGCTCCCTGCATCGGGCTCTTCGGACGCGACGCGGGCTGCGGGTCCTCATACCAGCGCTGCTGGCCAGAGGGCCGGGCGGCGGGGTAGCGCGCATCGGCACCATATTGGCGGGGATCGGGTTGGCGGAGTTCGGGACGTGCCATCGGATCCTCGCGCGTCCGCTCCAGCCGCTGCTCCAGTGTCTCCAGCGACTGGTTCAACTGATCGAGCGTGGTCTGCGGCCTGCGCTGCCTGCCGGCATTGAGTGTATCGAGATAGGACCGCTTGCTGTTCATCGGTGCGTCCGTCTTTCAGAATGGCTGGCTCGCGGCCAGTTCCCCCAGGTCCCTATCGGAACGAAGGCGACCGGCGGCGATGCCGCGGCGGAAGACGAGCTTCCCGGGCTCTCGCCCGCGCTCCGAAAAACCGTGAAAAATTCGATACAGGATAAACACGGGTAGCCGACGCGCCCACATTTCCCCCAACGTGGTAAACAACGCGTTAACCAAACTTAAGAAATCGAAAGGATGTTGGCTGCTGGCCTGACGGTGCGGCATAAAGGGCGGGGCGCAGAACGCCCTTGCGTCATCCTGCGGCAATCGGTATAGAATTGACGTAAACGTAAAAGGCGCATTGAGCGCATGTTTGCGATTTGTTTGTTGAAACCACGACTGGAAGCAGGCCCCCGCTTCCAGTCAGGCGACGCACGGTCCAGGACCGCGACGCCACCAGACGGGGAAAGCCAGTGACCATGAAGCTTATCTCGGCCGGCGAGACCGCGGCCAATACCAATATGTCTGCCGAAGCCGGCGAGGACCTCGTCCGCATCGGCGAGATGGCGAAGAAATATGGAGTGACGCTGCGCACGCTGCGTTTCTACGAAGACAAGGGCCTGCTCAACCCGCAGCGCGACGGTTCGACCCGTCTCTACACGCGCCGCGACAAGGCCCGCCTCAAGCTGATCCTGCTTGGCCGCAAGGTCGGATTCTCGCTGCGCGACGTCAAGCAGATGATGGATCTCTACGATCCCACCGGTTCAAACACCAAGCAGCTCAAGCTTGCGCTGGACAAGTCGGAAAAGCAGCTTGCCCGCCTGCAGAAGCAACGGGCGCTGATCGACGACGCCATCAACGAGCTCAGCGGCTCGATGTCGGCGGTGCGCCAGATGCTGAGCGAGCGTTCGGCGCCGCAGGCGAGCGCCGCCAGCTGAAGCAATTCCGTCAGGAATTGCGCCAGACACCAAGTCGTCTGCTGATTGTCCGAGTTCTGTCTAGCCGCGTGGCCTGCCACGCGGCTTTTCGTTGTCCTGGCCCACTCTTATGGCCTTTCGGCGCTGGCTTGCGCAACGTCGCGCCGCTACGCTCATTGCTCCAGGGGGCGGGGAATCTTGTCGCATCGAGAAAATTGACGTTTACGCAAACGTCAATTTTTGCTATCCCGCTCCCAATATGGGTCCGCATGCCGCCCTGGCTTGTCTTCGGGGCATTCGGACCGGGTTTGCAGGGTGGAGAAAAAGCATGCCGACATACAGGGCTCCGGTCCAGGATACGCTGTTCGTGCTCAACGAGGTTCTGGGTTACCAGCGTTATTCGAACCTTCCCGGATTTGCCGACGCCACGCCCGATGTGCTCGAGGCGATCCTCGCCGAAGGCGCCAAGCTCGCCGAAAACGTCATGCATCCGCTGAACCGTGTCGGCGACATGGAAGGCTGTGTGCGTCACGACGATGGCTCGGTGACCACGCCGAAAGGCTTCAGGGAGGCCTTCGACCAGTACCGCGAGGGCGGCTGGATGGGATTGGCCGCACCCGTCGAGTTCGGCGGCCAGGGCCTGCCCTATGCCGTGCACACCGCCGTCGCCGAATATATGGTCTCGGCCAATATGTCCTTGATGATGTATCCGGGCCTGACGCAGGGCGCGATCGCGGCAATCATCACCCACGGCACCGACGAGCAGAAGGCGACATGGTTGCCGAGGATGATCGAGGGTGCCTGGACCGGCACCATGAACCTGACCGAGCCGCATTGCGGCACGGATCTCGGCCTGTTGCGGACCAAAGCGGTGCCGAACGGCGATGGCACCTATAAGATTTCAGGCCAGAAGATCTTCATCTCGGCCGGCGAACACGACATGTCGGACAACATCGTCCATCTGGTGCTGGCCCGCATCGAGGGTGCGCCGGAAGGCGTCAAGGGCATCTCGCTGTTCATCGTGCCGAAGCTCAAGCTCGACCCGTCGGGCAATCCGGGCAACAGGAACACCGTCTCCTGCGGCTCGATCGAGGAGAAGATGGGCATCCACGGCAATTCGACCTGCGTCATGAACTATGACGAGGCTGAGGGCACGCTGCTCGGCGAGCCCAATGGCGGCCTGAAGGCGATGTTCACGATGATGAACGAGGCGCGCCTCGGTGTCGGCCTGCAGGGGTTGTCGCTGTCGGAGATCGCCTATCAGAACGCTGTCGGCTACGCCAAGGACCGTTTGCAGGGCCGCTCATTGTCTGGGCCGAAGGCGCCGGACAAGAAGGCCGATCCGATCATCGTCCATCCCGACATCCGCCGCAGCCTGATGACCATGAAAGCCTTCAACGAGGCCGGCCGCGCGCTGGCGCTGTGGACGGCGATCAAGTCCGACATCGCCCACCGCTCCGGCGACGACAAGGATCGCCAGGCCGCCGACGACTACACCGGCCTGATGACACCGGTGGTCAAGGGCGTGCTCACCGACAAAGGGTTCGACCACGCCGTCATGGCGCAGCAGGTGTTCGGCGGTCACGGTTATATCGAAGAGCACGGCATGAGCCAGTTCGTGCGCGATGCCCGCATCGCTATGATCTATGAAGGCGCCAATGGCATCCAGGCGCTCGACCTCGTCGGCCGCAAGCTTGGTTTGCATGGCGGCCGCGCCGTGCAGGCCTTCTTCAAGGAGGTTGGCGAATTCTGCGAGGAGAACCGCGCTAACGAGAAGATGGCGCCGTTCACCAAGGCGTTGAAGAAAGGTCTCAACGATTTGCAGGCAGCGACCATGTGGCTGGTGCAGAACGGCATGGCCAAGCCCGACAATGCGGGTGCCGCCTCGACCGACTACATGCATCTCTTCGGCCTGGTCGCTCTGGGCTATATGTGGGCGCAGATGGCCAAGGTGGCACTTGGCAAGACGGACGCCAATGGCGCGCAATCCTTCTACGACAACAAGATCGTGACGGGGCGCTTCTTCATGGAGCGGATCATGCCGGAGACATCGGCGCATCTCGCCCGCATTTCGAGCGGCGCTGACACATTGATGGCACTGCCGGCGGAAGCGTTCTAAGCTCGACTTCACTGGCCTTTCTGTCTGTCGATACGCGGAGGAAATCGTGGCGACAAATCCCGCCGAAGTGCTCTCTTTGCCGAAGCCCGCCTGGGCGGCGGACGAGGTCGGCATGCTCTACGACATGGCGCATCGCTTCATGTCGGAGGAGATCGCGCCGCGCTACGACGAGTTCGAGAAGAACGAGATGGTCGATCGCGAAAGCTGGCTGAAGGCAGGTTCCGCCGGCCTGCTCTGCGCTTCTATGCCGGAGGAATATGGCGGCTCCGGCGGCACCTTCGCGCATGAGAGCGCCATCATCGAGGCCATTGGCCATGTCGGCGTCGACGGGTTCGGCATCGGCCTGCACAATTCGATCGTCGCCCCTTATATCCTCCACTACGGCTCCGAGGAGCAGAAAAAGAAATGGCTGCCGAAGCTGGCGACCGGCGAGCTGATCGGCGCCATCGCCATGACCGAGCCCGGCGCCGGTTCCGATCTGCAGGGCGTCAAGACGCGGGCGCAGAAGGATGGCAACCACTACAAGATCAATGGTTCCAAGACCTTCATCACCAACGGCCAGCTTGCGAACTTCATCATCGTCGTCACCAAGACCGATCCGGAGAAGGGCGCCAAGGGCACCTCGCTGATCGTCGTCGAGACCGACGAGGTCGAAGGTTTCCAGCGCGGCCGTAACCTCGACAAGATCGGGCTCAAGGCCAACGACACGTCGGAGCTGTTCTTCAACGACATGCGCGTGCCGACCTCCAATTTGCTCGGCCACGAGGAAGGGCAGGGCTTCGTCCAGTTGATGCAGCAACTGCCGCAGGAGCGGCTGCAGATCGGCACGGGCGCCATCGCCATGATCGAGCGGGCGCTGGCGCTGACCATCGACTACGTCAAGGAGCGCAAGGCGTTCGGCAAGGCGATCATCGATTTCCAGAACACCCAGTTCAAGCTGGCCGAACTCAAGACCGAGGCCACCATCGGCCGCGTCTTCTACAATGATTGCGTCGCCCGCCACATCGCGGGCGGCCTCGATCCCGTGACAGCGTCGATGGCCAAGTACTGGCTCAGCGACCTGCAGGGAAAAGTCGTCGACGAATGCCTTCAACTGCATGGCGGCTATGGCTACATGAATGAATACCCGATCGCCCGCATGTTCCGCGACGCCCGCGTCCAGCGCATCTACGGCGGCACCAACGAGATCATGAAATTGCTGATCGGACGCTCTCTCTGAAGGCGACATCAGGCAAACCCAAGGAGCAAGCAAATGGCTGAAGCTTATGTCTATGACGCCGTGCGCACACCGCGTGGCAAGGGCAAGAAAGACGGATCGCTGCACGAGGTGCCGGCGGTGCGGCTTGCCGCCAAGACGCTCGAGGCGCTGCGCGACCGCAATGGGCTGGACACTGCAAACGTCGACGACATCATCTTCGGCTGCGTCGATC
>NZ_RZPL01000228.1:0-7493 GCF_004022805.1 Mesorhizobium sp. M7A.F.Ca.CA.002.04.1.1
CGTCCCCTCATGGAATAGCAGCAGCCGATGTCCTTTCGCGAACGCCTCCAGTCCTGGCGCTACAATCTCGTGCCCGACCATGTCGTCGGCGAGATACTGACCAAACGCTGGACCGACAACGCCATTCCGTTCCTGGCGCTGGTGGCGACATTGGCGACCTTCGGCTCGGTCATTCCCGGCTTCTTCAAGCTGACCGCTTTGCAGGAATCGACCCGCCAGCTCGGCGAGTTCTCGATGGTCGTCACCGGCATGACGGTGGTGATGCTGGGTGGCGGCATCGATCTGTCGGTCGGCTCGATCTTCGCGCTGTCGTGCTTTTCCGCCGTCTATGTCTTCTTCATCCTCGAACAGTCGATCTGGCTGGCGCTGGCCGCATCGCTCGCCACCGGCCTCATCTTCGGCGCCATCAACGGCTACCTTGTCGGCTATCTCAGGCTGCGCGCCTTTCTCACCACGCTGGTGACCTTCATCTTCGGCCGGGCGCTGTTCGACATCCTGGTCACCACCTATGCCGCCGATGTGCAGCTCTCGACCGCGACATCGGATGTGCTCGACTTCATCGGCGACAGCACCTTCTGGGGGCTGTCCGTCTCGGTGTGGCTGGCGATCATCCTGGCCATCGTCACCCATATCGCGCTGACGCGTTCGCGGCCGGGCTGGCACGTGCTGGCGGTCGGCGGCTCCAGGCGCTCGGCGCACAATGCCGGCATCCGCGTGCGCCGCACCGTGTTCATGACCTATGTCTTTTCCGGCTTCTGCGCCTCGATCGGCGGCTTCCTCATTGCTTGCCGGCTGAGCGGGGCAGGGCCGGGAACCGGCCTCAACCTCGAGATCATGGCGCTGACGGCGGCGGTGGTCGGCGGCGTCAGCCTCGGCGGCGGGCGCGGCTCGGTGATCAAGGGGCTGATGGGCGCAATCATCGTGCTGACCATGACCAACGGTCTGATCCGCTTGGGCTACGGCACCGGCACCAACCAGATGGTGCTCGGCATCATGTTGGCGGTGGCGGTGACCATCGACATCCGCTGGCTGAAGAACCGGCACAAGGTGCTGAATGAGGTCTATGTCGCGCCGGTCTATCTCAAGATGGGCGAGACACAGTCGGCCGCACCCGGCTCGGGCACGCCATACGAACTCGACAACAGGCTGTCGGCCGCAGAGCATATCGGGCTTGGCGAGCTGGAGGGGCCGGAAGACGTCATCCTCGACCGCGACGACAATCTCTATTGCGGCACGCGTCATGGCGAGATCGTCCGCTTCTTCGCGCCGGACTATGTCAGGTCGGAGGTGTTTGCCCACATCGGCGGTTTCCCGCTGGGGCTGGCCTTCGACAAATCAGGCAATCTGATCAGCTGCGTCGGCGCGATGGGTCTCTATTCGGTCTCGCCGGATCGGGAGGTCAAACGCCTCTCGGCGGAGACGTCGCGCTCGTGGACCTCGATCGTCGACGATGCACGGCTGCGTGACCCCAACGACTGCGATATCGCACCGGACGGCCGCATCTATTTCACAGATTCAACTAAGCGATATGACGCCCACGATTGGGCGCTGGATTCGATCGAGAACCGTGCCACCGGCCGGCTGCTGGTCTACGACCCGAAGGACGGCTCGACGAAGACGCTGCTCGACGGCTATCGCTACACCAACGGTGTGTGCATGGCGCATGACGGCAAGTCGCTGTTCTTCGCCGAAAGCTGGGCCTGCCGCGTGCACCGCTACTGGCTGGAAGGGCCGAAGGCCGGCACCGCCGAATGCGTCATCCGCGACATGCCGGGCTATCCCGACAACATCAACCGCGCCTCCGACGGCAATTACTGGATGGCGTGGCTCGGCATGCGCACGCCGAGCTTCGACCTGTCGCTGCGCCATCCCGACATGCGCAAGCGCATGACGCGCCGGCTGCCGCAGGACGAATGGCTGTTCCCCAACATCAACACCGGCGGTGTGGTGAAATTCACAGAGAAGGGCGGCATCGTCGAGGCGATGGGCGACCTCACCGGCGGCGCGCACCCGATGGTCACCTCGATGCGCGAGCACAAGGGGTATCTGTTCGTCGGCGGCATCCTCAACAACCGTATCGGCCGCTACAAGATTGCAGGCGCCGACCCGAACTGGACCAGCCCCGCTTCCTATTGGGGAGCAAAGCCATGATCCTCGACCCGGTGCTCGACCTGTTCCGCGGTAAGGCGGTGACCATCCCGCCGCTCGACGGCGCTTTTCGCCCCAATACGCGGCTGGATGATGCGCCGGCTTTTGCCGAGCTGACGGAACCGGATAATCTGCTGGTTACCGGTGACAGGCTGCTGGTCTCCAGCGGCAACGCCATCCATTCGATTGCTGCTGGAGCGCAACCTGTCGTGGTCGAGACCTTTCCGTCTGCCGTCACCGCGCTGGCGCTGTCGCCATTGGGCGAACTGACGGTCGGGCTGGAAAGCGGCAAGTTGCTGATTGGCGGCAGCGACGTTTCACTGCCGGCCGGGATCAGCTGCATCACCGCACTAGCCTATGCGGATGACGGCACGCTGTGGCTGGCCAACGGCTCGACCGAGCATGCGCCATCGCAATGGGCCGCCGATCTGATGAAGAAGGGCGTGTCCGGTTCGCTCTGGAAGCGAGGCGCCGCAGGCGGTGATTTCCGCAAACTCGCCGGCGACATTGCCTTTCCCTACGGGCTGCATCCTGTCGGCGAGGATCTGCTGGTTAGCGAAAGCTGGCGTCACCAGCTTGTTCGCTTCGATGGCGCTACCGGCAACCGCTCGACGGTGCTTGCACATCTGCCGGGATATCCCGCGCGGCTGTCGCCGTCCGCCGATGGTGGGGCCTGGCTGACCTTGTTTGCGCCGCGCAACCGGCTGATCGAATTCGTGCTGCAGGAAACGCATTACCGGCAGGACATGCTGAGCCAAGTGCCGCCGGCCTACTGGATCGCGCCGGCACTGGCGTCCAGCCGCAGCTTCCTCGAGCCGCTGCAATGCGGCGGCATCCGCACCATGGGCATCCACAAGCCGTGGTCGCCGAGCCGCTCCTATGGGCTGGTGGTCAGGCTCGACCAGAAGATGCAGCCGCTGTTCAGCCTGCACAGCCGCGCCAATGGAACGCGTCATGGCATCTGCAGCGTTGCGGAAAAGGATGGCCGGCTGTTTGTCGCCTCCAGAGGCGGCGACTGCGTGCTGGCGATCGATGCGGGAGGTTTTTGATGGAACCGATCGTTCGGCTGGAAAACGTCACCAAGAATTATCGTGGCGTGCCTGCGGTGAAGAACGTCAGCTTCGAATTGCGCAAGGGCGAGATCCATGCGCTGCTCGGCGAGAACGGCGCGGGCAAATCGACGCTGACCAAGATCATCGCCGGTGTGGTCGATGCCACTTCGGGCAAGATGTTCCACAATGGGCAAGAGATCGCCTACGCCTCGCCGCACGCAGCGCTTGAAGCCGGCATCGCCATGGTGTTCCAGGAGACCAGCCTGGTGCCGTCGATGACGGTGGCGCAGAACCTTTATCTCGGCACCGAAAAGTTCCTCAACCGGCTGCGCGGCACCTACATTTCAGCGCAGCAGTTCCTGCAGTCGCTGAATTTTCCGGTCGACCCCAACGCCATGGTGGCAACGTTGGGCGCCGCCAAGCGGCAGATGGTCGAGATCGCGCGCGCCGTCCACCACAATGCCGAGATCATCATCTTCGACGAGCCGACGGCGACGCTGACGCCGGAGGAGAAGCGGCACTTCTTCGCGCTGATCCGCCGGCTGAAGGCGGGCGGCGTCTCGATCGTCTTCATCAGCCATGCGCTGGAAGAGGCGCTCGATATCGCCGACCGCATCACCATCCTGCGCGACGGCGAGCTGGTCATTACCGACGACACATCCGCCTTCGACCGCGACAGGATCGTTTCCGCCATGGTCGGGCGCACGCTATCGGGACAGATCTACCGCCAGCGCGACGAAGCGAAGCTGCGCAAGGCGGGCAAGAAAGTGCTGTCGGTGCAGGACATTTCGATGAGCAATGTCGTGCGCAACACCTCTTTTTCGATCTTCGAGGGCCAGATCACCGGCGTGTTTGGGCTGATCGGCTCCGGCCGCACCGAGACATTCAAGATCGTCTCAGGCATCTACAAACGGGATTTCCTGCGCGGGGGCGCGATTGAACTCGATGACAGACCGGTGCGCTATCTCGTGCCGAGCGAAGCGGTGGCCGACGGCATCGTCTATGTCACCGAGGACCGCAAGAGCGAAGGCATCTTCGAGACGATGGGCATTGCCGAAAACCTGTTCGGCGGACTGCTGGCGGCGGGCCGCGAAAAGGCCTGGGTGATCAACACGCAGGAGATGCGCGCGCTCTCGGCCGAATGGACGAAGACGCTGAACATCAAGGCAATCAACGACAATGCGCGCGTCGTCGAGCTGTCAGGCGGCAACCAGCAGAAGGTGGTGATCGGCAAGGGGCTGGTGCAGAAGCCGCGCATCGTCATCTTCGACGAGCCGACACGTGGCGTCGATGTCGGCGCGATCGCCGAGATCCACCAGATCATCAACCGGCTGGCCGATGAGGGGCTGGCCGTCGTCGTCATCTCGTCCTACCTGCCGGAGATCATGAACCTGTCCGACCGCATCCTGGTCTGCCGCCAGGGCCGCATCGTCGAGGAGTTTTCGCCGGCGGAGGCCACGGAGGAGAAGATCATGTACGCGGCCGTGCATTAGATTCAGGTGAGGCCGGCCTGCAAATGGCGGTTTCCTGCGCTTCCGGTTCTCACGTACGAAAAGTACGCTCCGCTCCGGTTCTCGGAACCCACCATTTTCGACTCGGCCTGACCTGAATCTAGACGCCGGCGCTGGAAAAGTGAATCGGACGAGTGGATTGGCCGCAATTGCTCAAGACCTGATTCAATTCACGCAACGATCCAACGAAGGAAAAACCCCATGGCCACCACAAAACTCCTCAGCGATGCCGAGGTCGAAAAGATTCCCGCCGTGAAAGCCGTGTTCGAAGACATCCGCGCGACGCGCAAATCTGATTTCGTCAACAATTTCTGGCGCGGGCTGGCCAATGATCCTCCGGCGCTGAAGCGGATCTGGGAACAGTTGAAGGTGGTGATGGTCGCCGACAGCGCCATCGATCCGCTGACCAAGGAGATGATCTACATCGCGGTGTCGACCGCCAATGGCTGCTCCTACTGCGTCCACTCGCACACGGCGGCAGCCCGCGCCAAGGGCATGACCGATGCGCAGCATGGCGAACTGGTGTCGATCATCGGGCTCGCCGGCCAGACCAACCATCTGGTGACGGCGATGCAGATTCCAGTCGATCCGCAGTTCGAGGTGAAGTGAGGCGTCACACCGGCCGGTAAACCTTCTCCGCCGTGTTCCAGAAGATATCCGCCTCGGCCACCGCACCATGCTTGGCCACCGCGTCGCGGTGCGCCTTGATCAGCTCAGCGTGGCTGGTCCACAGCTTCTCGATCGGGAAGTTCGAGCCGAACATCAGATGGTCGGCGCCCAGGATATCGATCGCGTTGTCTACGACATAGGCGATCAGCAGGGGATCGTTGCGGTGGACGAAGGTGCCGAGGCCCGACAGCTTGGCGTAAAGATTGGGCGCCGCCGACAGCGTTTGCAGGCCTGCCTTCCAGGCCTCGGTGGTTTCCGGTTCCATGCCGGTCAGCATGCCTGCATGGGTGAGGATGAAATTCGTTTCGGGGTTCTCGCCGACCAGCGTCAGGCCGTCCTTCATCTGGGCGGGGAAGAGCTGCAGGTCGAAGGACAGGCCATAATCCTTGAGCCGCGCCACATTGGCGCGCACTTTCGGGTCGATCACCTGATCGGCGGAGGCGGCGAAGCGGAAGGCCGGGGTCTCGTGCCAGTGCAACTGCATGCGCAGGCCGCGCAGCAGCTTGTATTTCATCAAGCGATCGATCTGAGGCCTGATATCGTCGACGGTCATGTCGGTGTAGCCGACGATGGCATGCGGCCAGCCGGTTTCGTCGGACGTCTTCTGCAGGAAAGCGACTTCCTTCTCGAAATCCTCCTTGGCCCAGTTGGTCTGGACGTAGACGGCCTTCTCGACGCCTGAATCCCTCTGGTCTTCGAGAAATTCCTCGATCGGATAGTCGCGCCGGATCGGTTCGTAGGGGCCGAAGATGCGCGGCACCATCGGTCCGACCAGCCATGGCTGATCCTGTTGGCGCCAGATGTGAAAATGTGCGTCGATGGTTTTCTGCATCATGAAACCCTCTTCCAGATTGTCGCCGCCGCCGGAGCAGGGCGGGCGAGCGACAGGATGAAATCGGTGAGACCGGCAAGCGACGAGCCGTCGACGAGATCGTCGAGGTCAGGCAGGATGGCGCGAAGTGCCGCCGTTGCCGGCCGGAAGCGCGGGTCGCCGGCCAAAGGTGTGGCCAGCGACAGCCGGAAGGCGCGGGCGCTCAGCCGCCGCATGGCTGTCTCCAACTCGGCATGATCGCCGCGTTCCAGCGCGTCGGATAGGATGACGATAGCGGCACCGCGTGCAAAGGCTGAAAAGCGCGGCACCGAGAGGAAGGCGAGCAGCGTCGGCCCCATGCGGGTGCCGCCGTCCCAATCGTCGACCTGGACAGCGGCGCGGGCCAATGCCTGGTCGCCGTCGCGGATGCGCAATGCCGTGGTGATGCGGGTCAGCCGCGTGCCGAAGGTGAAAATCTCGGCACGGTCCGCGCCTTGCACGGCGGCATGCGCCAGCTTGAGATAGTCTGCGGTGTGCAGCTTCATCGAGCCGGAAACGTCGATCAGCAGCAGCAGCTTGCGCGGCACGGTCTGGCGGCGGCGCAGCAGCGGCGAGGGCACGTCGCCATCGGCGCTGACGATTTCCCGCAGCGACCGGCGCAGATCGAGCTTGCCGCGCGAATGCGTGCGCACGGTGCGGAACGAGCGGCGGGCGGGCAAGGCTGAAGCGAGCCTGCGGCGGAAAGCGGCAAGGTTGTCGTCGTCGCGCTTGAAATCGCGGGTACTCAGTTGTTCGGCGCCGGAAGAGAGTTCGCCACCTTCCTGATGGCTGATGACCTCGATCTCTTCCTGGCTCGCACCGCCATCATCCTTGATGCGGGTTTCCTCGTCGGCGTCGCCTTCGACCACGGCGGACCTGTTGCCATAGAAATGGCTCTGGAAATGCGCTTCGAATTCGTCGCGGCGGTCGGGCGGCGGCGCCAGGGTGGCGAGGGCCGCCTCGCGGATGTCGGCCATCGAGCGTGGACCGAGCAACGTCACCGCCTGCATGAAGCCGGAGACTTGCTCGGGGGCTATGGCAAAGCCGTAGCGGCGCAAGAGCCTGGCAAAACCCAGGAATGGCGAGGCGGCGCGGGGGAAGCTTGTTTCCCGCATCATTCTGTGTCGCCCCCCTCTGTCCTGCCGGACATCTCCCCCTCAAGGGGGGAGATTGGCAGCTTCGGCGCTTCGCTCTGTTCGGCGACGTCAGCGATTAGCGAAAGCGGGGATGACATCCGATCTCCCCCCTTGAGGGGGAGATGTC
>NZ_RZPL01000229.1:0-7487 GCF_004022805.1 Mesorhizobium sp. M7A.F.Ca.CA.002.04.1.1
CCGGTAGATAGAGCGGGTGAATTCGATCACCTTGCCGCTCGCCAGATAGGAAATGCGTTCGATGTGCAGGCCGGCAATGCCTGGCGGCACCTCGAGCAGGCGCGCGTCGCTGTCGCCGAGATTGGCGGCGGAAATGCGCTGCACCGCCCGCACCGGCCGATTGCCGGTCAATTCCAGCGCGGCATAGAGCGAGGAGCCTATGTCGGCCGGGTCGGGCAACACGCTGGCCGACAGCGAGGCCCGCTCGATCGCCAGCGGCGTGTCGTTGGCAATGCGCAGGCGCGCCACGCGCGCCACCAGTTCGTTCGACGACAGGCCGAGCACCATCATTTCGTCGGGCGAAGGTGCGTAAAGGCCGCGGTCGAGCCATGCCGAACGCACCACCATGCCGCGCCGCGCCATGTCCTCGGTAAACGAGGTCAGCCGCGACAGCGACTGTTCGACACGCTCCATGCGCGGCGCCACGAAGGTGCCGGAGCCGTGGCGCTGCACCAGGATGCCGCCCTTGACCAGGTCCTGCACCGCCTTGCGCACGGTGACCCGCGAAATATCGGCCTTGGTGGCGATGTCGCGCTCGGAGGGCAGCGCGTCGCCCGGCCCGATCAGGCCGCGGTTGACCGCGTCCTCGATGCTCTTGCGCAGCTGCAGATAAAGCGGCGCGCCGCTTTGCGCCTGATGTTTCAGCGTGGCGAAGATCTGGTCGGCGGCCTCGCTCATCGAGTTGCCTTCGCGTGTCCGGCGAAAAGGCGAACCGCCATCTGCACCGCGCCGCCCAGCGCGTCGTCGAGCGGCGGCTTCAGCAGCGCCCGGTAGCGGGCAGACAGGCGCGGCGCGTAGAGCGGCGCCAGCCCGCCGAGGAGGCACAGCGGCGCGTCGTCGGCGAGATCGAGCGCGCCGAGCGAGGCTTCGACATCGGCAACCACCCTGTCGAGGATCCAGT
Source organism: Mesorhizobium sp. M7A.F.Ca.CA.002.04.1.1 (assembly GCF_004022805.1). NCBI lineage: Bacteria > Pseudomonadati > Pseudomonadota > Alphaproteobacteria > Hyphomicrobiales > Phyllobacteriaceae > Mesorhizobium > Mesorhizobium sp. M7A.F.Ca.CA.002.04.1.1. The sequence goes on from NZ_RZPL01000229.1 coordinate 941, forward strand.
TGGCGACGCTGTCGCCCTTCTCGGCGTGTTCGAACACCTTGGGTGCGAAGCCGCCGAAATCGCCGGGCTTGGCATTGGTGGTGAATTCGACGACATCCTCCGGGTTGTTGCGGAAGACGGCCAGCATGCTCTGCGTCAGCGGCGAGCCCGCGCGGACGCCGTCATAGGCAAGCAGTGTCTGTTCGAGCAGGTCGCGGCCGATACGGGCGCCGCTGCCCTGGTCGCCAACCTGGAAGCCCCAGCCGCCGATGGCGCGCGATTTGCCTTGTCTGCGCGCCATATAGGCGGTGCCGGTGCCGAGGATCGCCATGGCGCCGTCACCGGCGCCGACAGCGCCTTCCAGCGCGATTTCGGCGTCGGTCTCGACGCGGCTGATGCTGAATGGCAGGATCGCCTCGAGCTGCTGCCGGTAGGTGCCGACATTGGCGCCGGCAAGGCCGAGAATTGCGGGCGTTCGCGGGATCAGTTCCGGATCCTGCCCGGCGACGAGGAACGCCTGCCTGGCGGCCTCGACGATGTTCGAGCGGGCGCCGGTCAGGTCGGTGCGGATGTTGGCGGCGCCGCTTTTGGCGCGGCCGATCACCGTGCCGTCCGCCGTTGCCAGGGCGGCCCTGCAGCTGGTGCCGCCGCCATCGATTCCGAGCACGAAATTCACGTTGATTTCTCCTCCGGGCGGATAATACCAATAAAATACCAATAGCCAAGGATTAATTTCCGTTTCAAAAAGTTTAAGCCGTATTTTATTGAAGAATCTGCCTATTTCGGCGGCTCAGCGATTTCCGGCCCGCGAATTCGTTAATGCGTGTGGACAAGTGGTATTTTTTTGGTATTGTTCTGGTATTGGAGGAACCGGGATGGCCGAAACGCGCACCGAAGCGCTTCACAAAAATGCCGAGGGGCTGGATATCCAGCCTCCGGACGCCATCCTTTCCTATTTGGCCGATGCGCAGATCGAAGCCGCCAAGGTGGTGCGCCATGCCATTCCATCCATCGCCAGGGCCGCCGAGATCATCGCCGGCAGGCTGAAGAGCGGGGGCAAGCTTGCCTACGCCGCGGCCGGCAGCTCAGGCCTGATGGCACTGGCCGATGCGCTGGAGCTGCCGGGCACCTTCGGCATTCACCGCGACCGCATCGCCATCCTGATCGCCGGCGGCGACGACGCTTTCCGCACGCTGGCCGGCGGGCCGGAAGACGATACCGAGGAAGCCGCGGCAGCGGTCGCCGAGGCCGGCCTCGGCAAGGGCGACTGCCTGATCGCCATTTCCGCCAGCGGCACGACGCCCTATGCCGTGCGGGCCATCGAGGAGGCTGCCCGCCGCGGCGCTGCCACCATCGGCATCGCCAACAACAGGGACTCTGCGCTGCTGCGCCAGGCACAAACCGCCATCCTGCTCGAAACGCCGCCGGAACTGATCGCCGGCTCCACGCGCATGGGCGCCGGCACTGCCCAGAAGATCGCGCTCAACATGCTGTCGACGCTGACCGCCATCCATCTCGGCCATGTGCATGACGGCTACATGGTCAATCTCATGGCCGACAACATCAAGCTGCGCGACCGCGCGGCGCGTATCGTCGCCGCCGTCAGCGGCCGCGGCACGGACGAAGCGGCCCGCCTGCTCGAAAAGAGCGGCGGCGCGGTCAAGACCGCCATTCTGCTCGCCGCCGGCGCCGACAGCACTGACGCGGCGCAGAAGATACTGGAAGAGGCCGGCCAGAAGTTGCGGCCGGCCCTTTCCGCTATAGAGGGGAGCAAGGGCTCAAAAGCCTCTGTTCTCATCAAAACCGAACCTGAAAAAGGTCAACAGGGAGACTGAGCATGACAACGAAACTACTGACGGCACTGCTTTTGGGCACCAGCATTCTCGGCTCGGCCGGGTTGGCTCACGCCGACGACGTAACGCTCAACATCGAAAGCTGGCGCGGCGACGACCTTGCCATCTGGAAGGACAAGCTGATCCCGGCTTTCGAAGCCAAGAACCCGGGCATCAAGGTCGTGTTCGCACCGTCGGCTCCGACCGAATATGACGCCGCGCTCGGCGCCAAGCTCGCCGCCGGCTCGGCGGGCGACCTGATCACCTGCCGCCCGTTCGACAAGTCGCTTGAGCTGTTCAAGAAGGGCAACCTTGCCGATCTCTCGGCGCTGCCCGGCATGGAGAACTTTTCGCCGGTGGCCAAGTCCGCCTGGCAGACCGACGACGGCAAGGCGAGCTTCTGCGTGCCGATGGCTTCGGTCATCCACGGCTTCATCTACAACAAGGACGCCTTTGACAAGCTCGGCATCAAGGTGCCGGAGACCCGCGACGAGTTCTTCGCCGCGCTCGACAAGATCAAGGCCGACGGCACCTACATCCCGATGGCGATGGGCACCAAGGATCTCTGGGAAGCCGCGACCATGGGCTACCAGAACATCGGCCCCAACTACTGGAAGGGCGAGGACGGCCGCGCGGCGCTGATCAAGGGCGATCAGAAGCTGACCGACAAGGACTGGGTCGCGCCGTATGAGGAACTGGCCAAGTGGAAGCCTTATCTCGGCGATGGCTTCGAGGCGCAGACCTATCCGGACAGCCAGAACCTGTTCACGCTCGGCCGCGCCGCCATCTACCCGGCCGGCTCGTGGGAGATCGGCCTGTTCAACACCCAGGCGCAGTTCAAGATGGGCGCCTTCCCGCCGCCGGTCGAGAAGGCCGGCGACACCTGCTACATCTCCGACCATACCGATATCGGCATGGGCCTGAATGCGGCTTCGAAGAACGCCGATGCGGCCAAGACCTTCCTGTCCTGGGTCGCCTCGCCGGATTTCGCCACCATCTACGCCAACGCACTGCCGGGCTTCTTCAGCCTGAACTCCTCGCCGGTGAAGATGGAAGACCCGCTGGCGCAGGAATTCGTCTCCTGGCGCGGCAAGTGCAAGTCGACGATCCGCTCGACCTACCAGATCCTGTCGCGCGGCACGCCGAACCTCGAGAACGAGACCTGGGTTGAATCGGCCAACGTCATCAACGGCACCGATACGCCGGAAGCGGCGGCCAAGAAGCTGCAGACCGGCCTCGACAGCTGGTACCATCCGGCCAAGTAAGAGCTCAGGTAATGGAACCGGCCGGCGCACGCCTGGCCGGTTCCGGACTACCTCATTCAAAGTGCGCCTATTCAGATTGCGATTGTCGGCACCGCCTCCCGGCCTTACCCTCTCTTCGGGGAAGGCTAGCTGATCAGTCGCAGGCCTTTGTTCCTGCCGCATCGGCAGGAATGGTCGGGCCGTGCATCGAGGCATCATCTAGATCGATACCCTTTGGAACCGAGAGACGGCGGGGACCGAACTCATGGCCGCAGATATCAGACCGAAAAGACCGTTCCGCTGGCATATAGGCGTCTTCCTGGCGCCGGCGGTGCTTGTCTACACGGCAATCATGATCCTGCCGCTCGCCGGCACGCTGCAGCTCTCGCTGTTCCGCAACATCGAGCAGCACCAGGTCTTCGTCGGGCTGGAAAACTTCCGCATGCTGTTCGGCGATCCCAACTGGTCGGTGGGTTTCTGGAACGCGCTGAGGAACAACACCTGGTTCTTTATCATCCACATGCTGGTGCAGAACCCGATCGGCGTCATGCTGGCCGCGCTTCTGTCCAGCCCGAGACTGAGGTTCGCGGCCTTCTACCGCACGGCGATCTTCGTGCCGACCATCCTGTCCTTCGTCATCGTCGGTTTCGCCTGGAAGCTGATCCTGTCCCCGTTGTGGGGCGTAGCGCCGCATCTGATGGATCTCGTCGGCCTGAAAAGCCTGTTCACGCCATGGCTCGGCAAGGAACAATATGCGCTCACCGCACTCAGCCTGATTTCGGTGTGGCAGTTCGTCGGCATCCCGATGATGCTGATCTACGCCGCCCTGCTGTCGATCCCCGAAGAGGTGATCGAGGCCGCCGAATGCGATGGCATCACCGGCCTGGCGCAGTTCTGGAAGATCAAGCTGCCGCTGATCCTGCCGTCGATCGGCATCATCTCGATCCTCACCTTCGTCGGCAATTTCAACGCCTTCGACCTGATCTACACCGCGCAAGGCGCGCTCGCCGGGCCGAACTATTCGACCGATATTCTCGGCACTTTCCTCTACCGCGCCTTCTTCGGCTTCCAGCTGCAGGTCGGCGACCCCAATATGGGCGCGGCGATCGCCACGATGATGTTCCTGATCATCCTCGGCGGCGTCTGCGTCTATCTCTTTCTCGTCCAGACGCGCCTGCGTCGCTACCAGTTCTGAGGGGCCGAGAGATGAGCACCGCCACCCGTTCCGTACCCCGCACCATCGGCGCCCATGCGATCCTGTTGACCTACACGGTGATCGCGCTGTTTCCGGTGATCCTGGTGATCATGAACTCGTTCAAGTCCCGCGCCGGCATCTTCGGCGCGCCGCTGACGCCGCCGACGCCCAAAACCTTCGACCTGATCGGCTACACCACCGTCATCGGCCAGGGCGACTTCATCCACTATTTCCAGAACAGCCTCGTCGTCACCGTCGCCTCCCTGTTCCTCGTGCTCCTGTTCGGCGCCATGGCGGCGTTCGCGCTGTCGGAATACCGCTTCCGCGGCAACTCGCTGATGGGCCTCTATCTGGCGCTCGGCATCATGATCCCGATCCGGCTGGGCACCGTCGCCATCCTGCAATTGATGGTGGCGAGCGGGCTGGTCAACACGCTGACGGCGCTGATCCTGGTCTACACCGCGCAAGGCCTGCCGCTTGCCGTGTTCATCCTGTCGGAGTTCATGAAGCAGGTGTCCGACGATCTGAAGAATGCCGGCCGCATCGACGGCCTGTCGGAATACACCATCTTCTTCCGCCTGGTGCTGCCGCTGGTCAGGCCCTCGATGGCAACCGTCGCCGTCTTCACCATGATCCCGATCTGGAATGACCTGTGGTTCCCGCTGATCCTGGCGCCGTCGGAAGAAACCAAGACGGTGACGCTCGGCGCGCAGCTCTTCCTCGGCCAGTTCGTCACCAACTGGAACGCTATCCTGGCGGCGCTGTCGCTGGCGATCATGCCGGTGCTGATCCTCTACGTCATCTTCTCGCGGCAGTTGATCCGCGGCATTACTTCCGGAGCGGTGAAGTGAGCGGCGGGGAAGAAGCTATCGTACAGGCCCTCGTCGAGACAGCGAGCCACTATGGATTCCGGGGCGTTCGCGCCAAAAATTTCTACCGAGAGTGGCCGGAGACGATCTGTGTGCTGAACCTTCAGAAGTCTTCCTGGGGTCCGCAATTCTATATCAACGCTGCTGTCTGGTTTGCACGGCTTGGGCCGGAGCGCCGGCCGAAGGAATACAATTGTCACATTCGTTGGCGCGTCAATTCCCAGATGGAAGACGAGCAGTCGAAAGCGTTCGAGCAGGCGCTCAACCTTGAGCATCCCTTGCCTGATGATCAGAGGCTTTCACTGATCAAGGACGGAGTTGATGCCTATGGCTTTCGACTTTTGTCCCGGTGTGACAGCGAAGAAGCAGCCCTGCGGGTCGCAGATGAATGTGAGCCACAGGTGATGGTGGCTCTCGCAGCCCGCAGTCAAGAAAAGGCGAATTGAAATGGCCCAACCCCTGCGTGTCGTCGTCGCCGGCCTCGGCAATATGGGCCGCAGCCATGCGCTGGCCTACCATACCAATCCAGGTTTCCAGATCGCGGCGCTGATCAATCGCTCCGACGTGCCGCTGCCGGACGGGCTGTCGGGTTACGGCATCAGGCGCTCCTTCGACGAGGCATTGCGTGACGAAAAGCCCGATGTCGCCTGCATCGCCACCTATTCCGACAGCCATGCCGACTATGCGGTGAAGGCGTTCGAGGCCGGTTGCCACGTCTTCGTCGAAAAGCCGCTGGCAACGACGGTGGCCGATGCCAGGCGCGTCGTCGCGGCGGCCAAGGCCAACGGCAGGAAGCTGGTGATCGGCTACATCCTGCGCCATCACCCGTCCTGGATCAGGCTCATCGCCGAAGCGCGCAAGCTCGGCGGCCCCTACGTCTTCCGCATGAACCTCAACCAGCAATCCTCGGGCCATACCTGGGAGACGCACAAGCAGTTGATGCAGACGACCTCGCCGATCGTCGATTGCGGCGTGCACTATCTCGACGTCATGCTGCAGATCACCGATGCGAAGCCCGTGGAAGTGCGCGGCATGGGCGTGCGGCTGACCGACGAGGTCGCGCCCTCGATGTACAATTACGGCCACTTGCAGGTGCTGTTCGATGACGGTTCGGTCGGCTGGTATGAGGCCGGCTGGGGGCCGATGATTTCGGAAACCGCCTTCTTCGTGAAGGACGTCATCTCGCCCAATGGCTGCGTGTCGATCGTCATGAAGGAAGGTGTGAAGTCCGATGACATCGACACCCACACCAAGACCTCGACCATCCGCCTGCACAATGCGGCGACCGGCGCGGACGGCAAGTTCGCCAAGCCAGACGAGATGTTGTCGATGGAGGGCGAACCCGGCCATCAGGACCTCTGCGACCTCGAACAGGCCTTCGTGCTGAAGGCAATCCGCGAGGATCTCGATCTCACCAAACATATGGAC
>NZ_RZPL01000022.1:0-18651 GCF_004022805.1 Mesorhizobium sp. M7A.F.Ca.CA.002.04.1.1
ACGCATGACCACATGCATCTGGCGGGAAAGTTCGCCGGCGCGACCAGGGACATGGAGGCGCGCTACGCCTCGGCGCGCTGGCAGACGCTGACCTCCGGCACGCCGGCGCTGTCGGATGCGATCGTCAACTTCGATTGCGAGATCGAGACCGTGCATGTCGTCGGCACGCACAATGTCATGATCGGCCGCGTCATCGATGTCCGGCACGGCAGCGGCGGCTCGGCCCTGCTCTATGTCGACCGGAATTATACGCAGCCGACACGGTTGGGCAGCTTTGGCGGGTGAGCCTGGACGAAACGGCCAGGACCGACCGCTCAGCTCTCGCCGTCGATCAAGCTCTCCAAGAGGTCGAGGAGCTGCTCCAGCTTCTCATGCCCAAAACGCTGTTCGATGTCGTCATAGATGACGCGACGCTCGGGCGACAGGGCGTCGATCAGGGCGGAGCCGGCAGGCGCAATGGTCAGCACGACGCGGCGGCCGTCGCCTTCGGCCTTGTTGCGGGTGATGAATTTGCGTCCCTCGAGCGCCTTGATGATGCGCGTCAGGCTGGGCGGCAAAACCGAGGCGCGATCGGCAAGTTCCGTCGCCTCGACCGGGCCGGCTTCGCTGAGCACACGCAGCACGCGCCATTGCTGTTCGGTCACGTCATGCGCCGCAAGCATCGGCCGAAACCGCGCCATCACCGCTTCGCGGGCATGAAGCAGCGCCATCGGCAGGGAACGACGGGTATTTTCAGGCAGCAAAAAAGAGCCTCCCACGCTTGCGATCGAAACAGGCCTTCCCTCGGCCGAATCCGCCAGCCGGGGCCCGTTCCTGCCATCCCGTATCGTTGCGCCAAGGCCGATGCAAGACTTGACTTCGCGGATGCGGCATGTAATTAACGCGTTAACTACAACAAAGCAATAACCCAGGGAAACGAAGCGCCGTGCCTCACTTCTCCATCGAGTATTCGGCCAATCTCGATGCCAAGGTCGATATGGACGAATTGTGCGCGCTGGTGTTGCGCACAGTGCTGGACACCGGGCTGTTCGAGACCGGCGCCGTGCGGGTGCGGGCCTTTCGCGCCGAGGCCTACGCGATGGCCGACAGCCTGCCGGAAAACGCTTTTCTCGACATGTCGTTTCGCATCGGCACCGGCCGCAGCCCGGACGAGAAGAAGCGGACCGGCGAGGCTGTCTTCGCGGCGGTGAGCGAATACCTTGCCACCCTGTTCGAGACCCCGCATTTCGCCCTGTCGCTCGAAATCCGGGAAATCGACCCGGTGCTCAGCTGGAAGAAAAACGCAATCCACCCGCGGCTGCGCGGCAAGTGACGGAACCCGACATGTCCGACCTGCAAGGCAATCTGAAAAAGGCCGAGGCCTATCTGGCCCGCTTCAAGCGCGATGGCGTTTTGAACCAGATCGGCGGCGAGGCGGTGCCGGCCCTCGATGGCGCGACGTTCGAAACGCTGTCGCCGGTCGACCTCAAGCCGCTGGCAAGCGTCGCGCGCGGCGGGGCCGCCGACATCGACCGCGCCGCCAAGGCGGCGAAGGCGGCGTTCCCAGCCTGGGCAGCCATGCCTGGCGAGGCACGCAAGAAGCTGCTGCACAAAATCGCCGACGCAATCGAAGCGCGCGCCGAGGAGATCGCTTTTGTCGAATGCATGGATACCGGCCAGGCGCTGAAGTTCATGGCCAAGGCAGCGCTGCGCGGTGCCGAGAATTTCCGTTTCTTCGCCGACCGCGCGCCCGAAGCGCGCGACGGCGAGACGCTGCGTACGACAGGCCAGGTCAATATGACGACGCGCGTTCCGATCGGCCCGGTCGGCATCATCACGCCGTGGAACACACCGTTCATGCTGTCGACGTGGAAGATTGCGCCAGCGCTGGCGGCCGGCTGCACCGTGGTTCATAAGCCGGCTGAATTCTCGCCGCTGACCGCCCGCCTGCTGGTCGAGATCGCCGAGGAGGCCGGCCTGCCGAAAGGCGTATGGAACCTGGTCAACGGCCTTGGTGAAGACGCCGGCAAGGCGCTGACCGAGCATCCCGACATCAGGGCGATCGGTTTTGTCGGCGAAAGCCGCACCGGTTCGATGATCATGAAGCAAGGCGCCGGCACGCTGAAGCGCGTGCATTTCGAGCTTGGCGGCAAGAACCCTGTGATCGTCTTTGCCGACGCCGATCTCGAGCGCGCCGCCGACGCCGCCGTATTCATGATCTATTCGCTGAATGGCGAGCGCTGCACCTCGTCGTCGCGGCTTCTGGTCGAAGCCTCGATCTATGAAAGCTTCACCGCCAAAGTCGCGGAGAGGGCGAAGCGCATCGTCGTCGGCCACCCGCTCGATCCGAAAACGGTGGCCGGGCCGCTGATCCATCCGGTGCATGAAAAGAAGGTGCTGTCCTATATCGACATCGGCAGGTCGGAGGGGGCGACGCTGGCCGTCGGCGGCGGCAAGGTCGATGGACCGGGAGGCGGCTGTTATGTCGGCCCGACCCTGTTCACCAACGTGACCAACGGCATGCGCATCGCGCAGGAGGAGATTTTCGGGCCGGTGCTGAGCGCCATTGCGTTCAACGACGAGGCGGAAGCGCTGGCGCTGGCCAACGACACGCAATACGGCCTGACCGGCTATCTCTGGACCTCTGACGTCACCCGCGCCTTCCGTTTCACCGATGCGCTGGAGGCCGGCATGATCTGGGTTAACTCCGAGAACGTGCGGCATTTGCCGACCCCCTTCGGCGGCGTCAAGAATTCCGGCATCGGCCGCGACGGCGGCGACCATTCCTTCGACTTCTACATGGAGACGAAGAACGTCGCCTTCGCGACGACGGCGCACGCGATCCAGAAACTCGGCGGCTGACCGGAGGAAATCGGATGCCCTTGCCCAAACCCAATCTCTACCCCGCCTTCAACATCGTGCGCCTCAGCCATGTCGAGTTGGCTGTCACCGACCTCGCCAAATCCCGCGCCTTCTATGTCGACACGCTCGGCCTGCAGGTTACCGACGAGACATCAGGCGCCATCTACCTGCGCGCCATGGAGGAACGTGGCCATCACTGCATCGTGCTGCGCAAGGCGACGACGCCGGAAGCGCGCGACCTCGGCTTCAAGGTCTTTTCGGACGAGGACCTCGATAAGGCCGAGTATTTCTTCAAGGGCAAGGGCCTGCCGGTGGAATGGGTCGAGCGGCCCTACCAGTCGCGCACTTTTCGGACGCGCGACCCGCACGGGATTCCGCTGGAGTTCTATGCCCAGATGGAAAGGCTGCCGCCGATCCATCAGAAATATGCGCTCTACAAGGGCGTCAAGCCGCTACGCATCGACCACTTCAACTGCTTCTCGCCCAATGTCGACGAGTCCGTCGCCTTCTACAACGAGCTCGGTTTTCGCGTCACCGAATACACCGAGGATGCCGCAACCGGGAAGCTTTGGGCAGCTTGGACGCATCGCAAGGGCGGCGTCCACGACATCGCGTTCACCAACGGCATCGGCCCGCGCCTGCATCATGTCGCCTTCTGGGTGCCGACGCCGCTCAACATCATCGACCTGCTCGACCTGATGGCGACCACGGGCTATTTGCCGAACATCGAACGCGGCCCTGGTCGGCACGGCATCTCCAACGCCTTCTTCCTCTATGTCCGCGACCCGGACAACCACCGTATCGAGATCTACTGTTCGGACTACCAGACGGTCGATCCGGACCTGGAGCCGATCAAGTGGGACCTCAAGGACCCGCAGCGCCAGACGCTGTGGGGCGCACCGGCGCCGAAAAGCTGGTTCGAGGAGGGCAGTGCGTTTGCCGGGGCGGAGGCGCGCCAGCCGGATTTGGCGGCTTCGCCGATCATTGCGCCGTGAGTGGGATTTTGGAGATGTCAGCGTTCCGTGGCGCCCCCCTCTGTCCTGCCGGACATCTCCCCCTCAAGGGGGGAGATTGGCTAGGCCCATGGTCAGCGCCTCTGTTGCAGCGTTGGAAATTGGCGAAGGCAGAGATGACATCCGATCTCCCCCCTTGTGGGGGAGATGTCCGGCAGGACAGAGGGGGGCGCCGTAGAGCGCCATCCTCGCCCACCACCATTGCCGGAGCCGCAGCATGAAACACGCACGGCTCGCCACCTTCACCGTCGGCGGCAAGGCGCGCTATGGCGCGGTCACCAGCAAGGGTGTCATCAACCTGTCGGCGCGCCACGGCCAGTGGCCGACGCTGCGGGAAGCGATCGAGGCCGGCGCCTTGCGGCGGCTGGCGGAAGAGGCCGAGGCCTTCCCGATCGATTTCCCGCTCGACGCCATTGCCTACGAAATTCCGATCCCTTCGCCGGAAAAGATCATCTGCGTCGGCGTCAACTATCCGGACCGCAACGAGGAGTACAAGGACGGCCAGGCAGCACCCTCGAATCCGTCGCTGTTCGTCCGTTTTCCCCGCTCCTTCGTCGGCCATGGCGCGCCGCTGGTGCGGCCGCCGGAATCCCCGCAGCTCGATTATGAGGGCGAAATCGTCATCGTCATCGGCAAGGCGGGACGGCGCATTGCCGAGGCCAACGCGCTCAGCCATATTGCGGCATTGTCGCTGTGCAATGAAGGCACCATCCGCGACTGGGTGCGGCATGCCAAGTTCAACGTCACGCAAGGCAAGAATTTCGACCGCAGCGGCTCGATCGGCCCTTGGCTGGTGCCGTTCACCGACGCGGAGCAGATCGCCGACATCGCGCTGACCGCCCGCGTCAATGGCGAAATCCGCCAGCAGGACCGCACCAGCCGGATGATCTTCTCGTTTCGCAAGATTATCGCCTATGTCTCGACCTTCACCACGCTGGTGCCGGGCGACATCATCGTCACCGGCACGCCGACGGGCGCCGGCGCCCGCTTCGAGCCGCCGATCTGGCTGAAGCCGGGCGACGTCATCGAGGTCGAGGCAGACGGCATCGGCGTGCTGCGCAACAGCGTCGTCGACGAGGAAGCAGCATGACCCCGGAGCAAGTGGAAGACGCCGCGGCACGGCTGTTCGAGGCCGAGCGTTCACGCCGCCAGATCCGGCTGCTCAGCCTCGATTTTCCCGAGGCGACGATGGAGGATGCCTATCGCGTGCAGGCAGCGCTGGTGACGCGCAAGATCGATGCCGGGCTGAAGCCGAAGGGCTGGAAGATCGGCCTCACCTCCAAGGCGATGCAATATGCGCTCGCCATCGACACGCCGGATTCGGGCGTGCTGTTCGACGACATGTTCTTCAATGACGGCGCGTCGGTTCCGGCCGGCCGCTTTATCCAGCCGCGCGTCGAGGCCGAGATCGCCTTCGTCATGAAGGCGCCGCTGAAAGGCCCCGGCGTGACGATCTTCGACGTGTTCAACGCCACCGACTACATCACGCCGGCGCTCGAAATCCTCGATACGCGCATCGAGCGCGTCAATGCGGAGACGAAGAAGGCGCGTACCTTCTTCGACACCATTTCAGACAATGCCGCCAATGCCGGCATCGTCATCGGCGGCCGGCCGCAGCGGCCTGATGAGACCGACATGCGCTGGATCGGCGCCATCGTTTCGCGCAATGCCGAGGTCGAGGAGACCGGGCTTGGCGCCGGCGTGCTCAACCATCCGGCGATGGGCATTGCCTGGCTGGCCGACAGGCTCGCCCGCTACGGCATGTCGATCGCTGCCGGCGAGGTCGTTCTCTCCGGGTCGTTCGTGCGTCCGGTCGAGGCGCGACCCGGCGACACGATCGTCGCCGATTTCGGCAGTTCGGGCACGGTCAGCATCCATTTCGCGAAGGGCTGACGGTTCCGCCAGTTCTTATCAATCGGCCTTATTCGCCATGCAGATAGGCAATCACCACATCGGCTGCGATGGCCGACATGCGCAAGCCGACCTCCCTGGTGATGTCGCCTTCGACGCGGCTCTGCACCCAGCCGAGGAAGGCGAAGGCCCGCAAGGCAGAAAACAGCGGCAGCGCGGCGATGTCGCGCGCCGTCAGTTCGCGCTCCTGCCGATAGCCCTTGAGCAAAGCGTCCTCGATCAGCGGATAGATCGCCTCATCGCGGTTCTGGTAAAGCGCGACGGCAAGGTCGTACATGTGCCAGCCATGGCCGCAATCGTCGAAGTCGATGATGCGGATCGCACCATCATGGACGAGCACATTCTCGCGCACCAGGTCGGCGTGGATGATGCCGAAATTGCGGGCACTGCGTTCATACGTCAATAGCGCGCGCACGGCCTTTTCGCGCGCCCGCAAAACCAGCTCCCGGCGAGGACCGTCGAGGAAGGGCGAGGTCTCGAAACGCCCCCAATTCGGGTTCGCGCCGAAGAAGCCGTCGAAATCCCAGGCATGGCGGGCAAAGCCGGACGGAGGCGTCCAGGCTGCTGTGACATTGTGCATGTGGGCGATGGTTCGCCCGATCTCGGTAAAGATCTGTCTTGCCTGCTCGGGCGTAAAATCCAGCGGCACGCCTCGCGCGCCGACGGCGCGGCCTTCCAGCCAGCTCAGGCAATCGACTTGCCGGGGTTGCATTGAGGCGTTCGCGCTGACAAGCACGAACAGATCGCCAGCCGGCGTGGCGACCGCAGATGGCGTGGCGATGCCGGCCGATTGCAGAAAACCCATCCATTGCAGTTCCGAGCGCAGGGCGGCGTCCGTGTGATAGCCAAACCGGTGAATGCGCATGGCGGCCGGCTGGCCATCGGGCAGACGGATCCGGAAGACCGCGTTCTCGCGGAATTTCAGCAGCTCCGGCTCACCCTCATCAATGCCCCAATGGGCGAGCGCGCGCCTGGCCAGCGCCGTGACGTCGGCTGCCGTCTCGGGTTCGGATTGCGCGGAGACTGCGCTCACGCCTTCACTCCGCCGACTTCGCCAAGCACTTCTTCGAGGACGCCGATCAGGAAGTCGGCATTGTCGCGGGAGAACGGCATTGGCGGGCGGATCTTCAACACATTGCCGTGGATGCCGGTCTTGCCCATCAGCACGCCGCGCTGGCGCATCCGGTTGGCGACCTGCTCGGCAATGTCGGGCGCCGGTTCGCGCGTCTTGCGGTCGTGAACCAGTTCGGCGCCGAAGAACAGGCCAGCGCCCCTGACCTCGCCGATACATTCATGGCGATCGGCGAGCGGGCGCAGCAGGTTGAGTGCATAGGCGCCGACGTCACGCGCGTTGGCAACGAGATCTTCCTGCTCGATGACGTCGAGAACGGCATTGGCCACCGCGCAGGAAACCGGATTGCCGCCGAAGGTGTTGAAATAACGGAAGGCGTTGCGGAAGGTCGCCAATATCTCCCTTGATGTGACCACGGCGGCGATTGGATGGCCGTTGCCCATCGGCTTGCCCATGGTGACGATGTCGGGAACGAAGCCTGCGCGCTGGTGGCCCCAGAAATGACTGCCGGTGCGGCCGAAACCAGGCTGCACCTCGTCGGCGATGACCAGTCCGCCGGCGTCACGCACCGCGCGCATCGCGTCGTCGAAAAAGCCGGATGGGAGCGTCGGAAAGCCTTCATTGGCGAGCAGCGGACAAAGGATGATGCCGGACAGGCCGATACCGTCCTTTGCCAGCGCGGCGATGGCTTCGCGCACTGCGTCGCCAAAGGCTTTGCCGTTGGCCATCGCAGCCGGATGGCGATAGCTGTCAGGCGCCGGCACCAGCCTGACATTGCGGGCGCGGCCGCCGACCGGCGGCATGCGGGTGCTGAGCTGCGAAACCGCCGCGGTGTTGCCATGATAGGTGGCGTCGGTGGCGATGATACCCATGCGGCCGGTGGCGGCCTGCGCCATGCGCAGCGCGATGTCGTTGGCCTCGCTGCCGGTGCAGGTCAGGATGGCGGTCGACAGGCTGGCATCGAAGGTCGCGGTCAGCCGCTCGACATAGTCGAGGATGGCGGTGTGAAGATAGCGCGTGTGGGTGTTGAGCAGGCTTGCCTGCCGGCACAGGGCCTCGACCACATAGGGGTGGCAGTGGCCGACATGGGCGACGTTGTTGTATGCGTCGAGATATTTGCGGCCGTCGGCATCGTAGAGCCAGACACCTTCGCCGCGCACCAGGTGCACGGGCTCGTCATAGAACAATTGCGATTTCGCACCGAGCAGGCGCGAGCGCCGGCTAACCAACGCTTCTTGCGGTTGAGTCATTGCGTCTCGAAACTCCGTTCTCTCCAATAACCGTCAGACCTTCGACAGGCCTGCATCCAATGCTTCGCCGATCCTCGCGACATCCGCGGCGCTGACGATAAGCGGCGGCGACAGGATGATGGCGTTACCGGAGACGCGCAGCATGACGCCGGCCTCGTAGGCCGCCTCCGAAACCAATGCCATGGTCTTCTTGTCGGCGGGCTTTTTCGTCGCGCGGTCCGAGACCAGCTCCAGCGCCGCCATCAGGCCCTTGTACCGGACATCGCCGACGATCGCATGCTTCGCCTTCAGCCCCTCCAGCACGGCTGCGAGTTCGACACCACGCGCGGCCGCGTTCTCGTTCAGGCGCAGCCGTTTGGTCTCGGCAAGCGCCGCCAGACCCGCGGCGCAGCCGACAGGATGGCCGGAATAGGTATAGCCATGGCCGATGGCGCCGAAGCTGGTCTTGTCGGCCTCGAAGACATCGGCGACCTTGGCGCCGATCAAAGTGGCGCCGAGCGGGAAATAACCCGAAGTGATCGCCTTGGCGATGGTCATGAAATCCGGCTTCACACCGGACAGACGCGAACCCGACCATGCGCCGGTGCGGCCGAAGCCCGTCACCACTTCGTCGGCGATCAGCAGGATCTCGTGGCGGTCGCAGATTTCGCGCACCAGCGGCATGAAGCTCTCATGCGGAACGATGACGCCGCCGGCGCCGAGAACCGGCTCCATGATGAAAGCGGCGATGGTGTCGCCACCCTGGAAGGCGATTTCGTCCTCCAGCGCCCTGGCGCAGAGTTTTGCCAGCCGCACTGGGTCGGTCTCGTCGAACGGATTGCGGAAGGTCCAGGGCGCAGGAATGTGGAAGACGCCCGGCAGCAGCGGCTCGTAGTTGCGGCGGAAATTGGCGTTGCCGTTGACCGACGCGCCACCGAAATGCGTGCCGTGGTAGCCTTTCTTCAGCGCCAGGAACTTGGTCCGGTCGGCCTGGCCGCGGATCTTCCAGTACTGCCGCGCCAGCCGAAGTGCCGTTTCGACCGAATCCGAGCCGCCCGAAGTGAAAAACGTCCGCACCATGCCTTCTGGCTCGAACCATTCGCAGAGTTCGTAGGCGAGCTCGATCGACGGGCCGGTCGAGGTGCCGCGAAAGCCGGAATAATAGGGCAGCGCGCCAAGCTGGTCGGCGATCGCTTTCTTGATCGGTTCGCAGCTGTAGCCGAGATTGACGTTCCACAGGCCGCCGACGGCGTCGAGCACGGTGTTGCCGGCGATGTCGGTGACCATCACACCCTCGCCTTTCATGATCACCTTTGGCGGGTTGGCCCGCATCTCGGCCGGATGCGCCATCGGATGCCAGATCGGCTTGGCGTTGGTTTCGGTGAGAAAATTGATGTCGCGCATAATGGACTCCGCAAAAATCTCAGGCAACTGGGACGAGGTCGAAATGGCCGAGCGCCTCGGCATAGGAATGAGCCGGGCGAGCGACGTCGAAATGCACCGTGCGCATGCCGGCAGCACAGCCGCCATCGACATTGCGCCGCTGGTCGTCGACGAAGACGCAAGCGCCGGCAGGCAGGCCAAGCGCCTCGGTGACGAAGGCATAGGCACGCGGGTCGGGCTTGAGGATGCCGGTGTAAGTGGCGTCGATGATAACATCGAACAGGCCGAGCAACGGCAGCCGCTGGCGGAAGTCGGCGCCGTAGAACAGGTCGAGTTCATTGGACAGGATGGCCAGTCGAAAACCGGCGGCATGCACCGTGCGAATGGTGCTGTCAGCCTCCGGCCGCACCACCTTTTCCGGCTCGGCCCCTCGCGCGCGCCGGACGAAGGTCTCCATCGCCTGCCAGTCCTCCCCCACCAGACGGCCGACCTCGCTTGTGCGTGTGCGCCAATAGTCACGCTCGCTGATCTCGTCGGCCTGCATGGCGCGCCACAGCGGATCGCTGCCCGGATCGAACGGCCCGCGCCATTGCAGCGTCCCCGGCGCGAGGCCGAGCGCCTGTTCGGTCAAGGCGTGGGTCTCGAACAGCGTGCGGGTGACGACGCCGCCGAAATCGAGGACAAGCGCCTGGACGGGAACAGCACTCACGCCGCCACTCCCTCGGCCGGCTTGCCGCGCGGAACGATGCCTTCCTCGACCCAGCGGTCGAAGATCTCGAGCGCCTTGCCGACGAAGTCGTCGCTGTTGATGTGAGCGTCGATCTCGTGGAACTCGACGCCGGCGGGAATGACCTTGCGCATTTCGTCAGTGAAGGCGGCCAGGGCTTCCGGCTCATAGAGCGGCTCGCCCTCCACGTCCCATTCCTGGATGCCCTGGGACGGCAGGATGAAGGCGGAGCGGCCTCTGGCGGCACCGAGCTTGGCGGCGATGGTCCTGGCGACCTGGCGGCGATCGTCGGCATCGACGGTGATCGAAGCGATCAGCCTGTTGTGGGCATGAAACGGTCGCGTCGAGAATTTAGCCGGCAAATCCTGCCAGGTCGGCAGGTCGACCATGTCGACCGCGCCGGGTGCTGCGATCTGCGGAACGCCGCGGGCACCGGCATTCTCCAGCCGGTCGGTGCCGGAACTGACGACGGAGCCCGCGAGATGGTTGGTGATCTCCTGCAGGCTGAAGTCGAACACCGCGCAGAAATGGTCTTGGCCGGCAATCGATTCGAAGGCGCGGCCGCCCATTCCGGTGGTGTGGAAGACGGCAACGTCATAGCCGCGCTGTTCCAGCGCCGGCTTCAGCGTCTTCATGTAGCGCAGGCAGCTGCTGCCGAGCGAGGTCATGCCGATGGTCGGGCCTGTTGCCCGCGCCGACACGCGCGACGCCAGCACGATTTTCGCCGCGCCGACGACCGCACCACAGGCCTGTGACAGGACCAGCCTGCAGATCGAGTTGAGGCCGTACAGCCCGCCCGCCCAGAGGATCATCATCAGGTCGGGCGCGACGCGCTCGGGTGGGATGAGGTGCGAATAGGCGATGGTCGAGACGACGAATTTCGGCACGCCGAGCGGCAGGCAAAGCGCCACGTCGAGCGCCAGATCGGTTCCCATCGAACCGCCGATGGCGATGAAGGCGTCAATCTCGCCGTTTTGATGGAGCTTGCGCACCAGTTGCACGGCGCCGCCGGCCATCAGCGTCATGGCGGTGTTCTCGTCACCACTCGAAACGATCTCGGCGATCGTCACATCCACCGCCCGCGCCACGGCGTGCTTATCGTGGTCCGGACTGTAGGGCGGGTCGCCCAGCACGCTGACATCCATCATCACGGCGCTGCCGCCCGACTGCTCGATGCACTGTTTCATGAACAACAGCTCTTCGGCCTTTGTGTCGCCCGTGCCGATGACCAGGATGCGGGGTGCTGTCTCCGAGGGCATCAGGCCTGCCTCCTCAGGGTTTGCAGGTTTTCACCGTTGAGGCGCATGGAAATCTCCCGTGCCGCCGCCCTCACGGCAAGTCCCCGCTCCGTGATCGCGGCCGCCGTCGTTCTGGCCTTTGGCGCCGCCACCGCGATGGTGCCGAGCGCAAAGCCATCCGCCCCGCGGATTGCCGCCGCGACGCTGATCACACCTTCCTCATAGCCCTGGTCGCAGATCGAATAGCCGCGCTCGCGCGCCTCGCCCATGGATCTTGAGATGGCGGCCGGCTCGATCAGCGTATGGGCCGTGAAGGCATCGAGCGAACCCGTCAGGCACGCCTTGACGGTCTCGTCGCGGGCGAAGGCCAGATAGGCGATGCCCGACGCGGTCGAATGCAAAGGCAGCAACTGACCGATGTCGATGTTGACCCGGTTTGCCCATGCTGGATGCTCGACGTTGACGGTGACCAGCCTGTCGACGCCGAATTCCGACAAATGCACGGTCTCGGCCGTCGATGCGGCCAGGTCCCGCACCAGCGGAACGGCCGTCTGCAGGAAGGGAAAGCGCGCCTCGCGGATGCGCGCCAGCCGCGACAGCCCGGCGCCGAGGCGATAGTGCCGCGTACCCGCATCCTGCTCGACGAAACCACGGCCGGCCAGCGCTACCAGCAGCCGCCTTGTCGTCGCCTTGTCGAAGCCCGAGCGGCGCGCCAGATCGGACAGGCCGAGCTCGGGCTCGTCGACGTTGAACAGCTCCAGAAGCGAGATCGCTTTTCCGACCGTACTCAAATTTGCCTCCCCGTTCGGGACAATCATTTAACGTGTGAATTAACTTGACAGGCATCAGCATTGTTTGCAAGTCTATATTCAAAATAACGGTTCAAATAATGAACCAACCGCCAGAGTGCATGGGACAGGCCATTCGGCCGGCGAACTCAAGGGTTTGCAAACAGGAGGGATCAATGACAGCAGTCTCGGAACAGGCGCCGGCCAACAGGCTGCGCAAGAACAGTCTTGGCGTCGGCGCCATCACCTTCATGGTGATTTCTGCGGCCGCCCCACTCACGGCAGTCGCCGGCGGCACGCCGCTTGGCATGCTGATGGGCAATGGCGCCGGCTTTGCCGGCACCTATCTCATCGTGACCGTGCTGCTGCTTTTGTTCGCGGTCGGCTATGTCGCCATGTCACGCCATGTCGGCAATGCCGGCGCCTTCTATGCCTATGCCGCACGCGGCCTCGGCAGCATGGCCGGCGGCGCCACGGCGCTGATCGCCATCCTGTCCTACAACGCCATGCAGATCGGCGTCATGGGCCTGCTGGGCGCCGCAACCGCCGGCCTGTTCGCCGGCTGGGGCATCAACCTGCCCTGGTGGGTGTGGAGCTTCATCGCCATCGCGCTGGTCGCCGTGCTCGGCTATCGGCAGGTCGACCTCTCCGCCAAGATCCTGACGGTGCTGGTGCTGTGCGAATATCTTGTGGTGCTGATCCTCGATATCGCCATCCTCAAGACCGGCGGCGATAGCGGCCTGTCGGCGGCGCCATTCAGCTGGAGCCAGATCGTCAGCGGCTCGCCGGCCATCGCCATCCTGTTCTGCTTCGCCGCCTTCATCGGTTTCGAGGCGACGACGATCTATGCCGAGGAAGCCCGCGACCCAAAGGTCACCATTCCGCGCGCCACCTATTTCTCGGTCGTGCTGATCGGCGTCTTCTACATGCTCACGGCATGGCTGATGGCGGTCGGCGCCGGTGTCGACAAATTGCTGCCGACGCTGCAGGGATTGCAGGATCCGACGACCTTCCTGTTCGGCCTGTCCGACCGCTACGCCGGCACGATGCTTTCGCAGGCGATGAGCATCCTGTTCGTGTCGAGCCTGTTTGCCGGCGTGCTGGCGTTCCACAATGCGGTTGCGCGCTACATCTACGTCTCGGGCCGCGAGAAGCTGTTGCCGCAGACGATCGGCGTGACGCATCCGGTGCACCAGAGCCCACATGTCGCTTCCGTCATCCAGAGCGTGCTCGCCGCGGTCGTTGTCGGCCTGTTCGCCGTGCTCGGCCTCGATCCGGTGCTGGCGCTGTTTTCGTGGCTGACCAATGTCGCGACGCTCGGTGTCATCGCGATGATGGCGGTGGCATCGCTTGCCGTGGTGATGTTCTTCCGCGCCAACCCGGCGGCCCACGAGAATGCGCTGAAGACCACCATCCTGCCCGGGCTGACCTTCATCGCCTTCGTCATCATCATCTATTTGATCGTCATCAATTTCGGCAGCCTGTCGGGAGCCGGCGGTTTCCTTGGCGTGTTCCTGCCGGGGCTGGTGCTGATCGCCGCGATCGTCGGCCTGCTGCTGGCCAGCGCGCTGAAGAGCCGCGATCCGGTCGCGTTCAAAAACCTCGGCCAGCCGCTGAAAGATTGAGAAAAGCAAAGGGGCGGCATGCCACGCCGCCCCTTACACCACAAGGGGAGTGGCGGATTTGAGCTTTGCCGAAAATATCACCGTCGAGGCATTGGAAGCCGATCCCTACCCGATCTATGCAGAGCTCAGGCGCAGTGCGCCGGTCGCTTTCGTGCCGGCGGTCAATCTTTGGTTCGTCACCCGCTGGAAGGATGTCGAGAGCGTCGCCAAGTCGCCCGAGATCTTCTCCGCCGTCGTCGGCTCGTCACCAGTTGAGCGTTCCTTCGGCAAGCCGACCATCCTGACCACCGATGGCGAGACGCACAAGCAACTGCGCCAAGGCGTCGACCCGAAATACCGGCCGCGCACCGTCGCCGCCTATGCCGGCGACCTCGTGCGGTCGATTGCCGAACCTTTTCTGGACCGGATCGTCAACCAGGGCTCCGCCGAGCTGATGACCGATTATTTCGAGCCGGTGTCGACGCTCAGCCTGGCGCGCTCGCTCGGCCTTGCCGGCATCGATATGCCGACGCTGCGCCGCTGGTTCTACGGCCTTGCCCAGGGCGCCATCAATTTCGAGAACGATCCGAAACGGCAGGAGATCGCCGACGCAATCAGTGCCGAGGTCGGCGACGCCATCCTGCCGACGCTGGAAAGACTTGCGCGCCAGCCAGATGACTCGGCGCTGTCGCATATGCTGCATGACGGCATGCCGGAGGGCACGACGCGGCCGATCGACTTTCTGATGCCCAGCATCAAGGTCATTCTGCTTGGCGGCATGCAGGAGCCCGGACATGGCGCCGGCTCGATCCTCGCCGGCCTGCTGGCCCATCCCGAGCAATTGCGGCAGGTGCTCGCCGATCCCGAGACTTTCGTGCCGAGGGCGGTCGACGAGGGCCTGCGCTGGGTGGCGCCGATCGGTACGCAGACGCGGCAGACGACGCGGGCAGTCGAGATTGGCGGCGTGACGATCCCGGCCGGCGCTGCCGTCGCCGCCCTCGTCGCTTCGGCAAGCCGCGACGAGAGCCGCTTTGCCGATCCCGACCGCTTCGACATCAACCGCAACGAAGGCAACCATGCCGCCTTCGGCTTCGGCCATCATTTCTGTTCGGGCCGGTTCTTCGCACGCGAGCAGATGTGCCTTGCGGTGCGGCTGTTGCTCCAACGCTTCCCCGATCTCAGCCTTGTGCCGAGCAGGGAACCGGTGTTTCGCGGCTGGGAATTCCGCGCGCCAACCACATTGCATGTTTCCCTTGGAGTCCGTCACCAATGATCAGTCAGAATGCCATCGAAACGCTGCGCAAGACGGAGATCGGCGCGCAGGGCCTGTTCATCGATGGCGTGCAGGTCGAGGCAACAAGCGGCGCAAGCCTGCCGGTGACGTCGCCGATCGACGGCCGACCTTTCGCCAGCATCGCCGACGGCAACGCCGCCGATATCGACCGCGCCGTGAAGTCGGCGCGCAAGGCGTTCGAGAAGGGCTCGTGGTCGCGCGCCACACCCGCCTTTCGCAAGAAGGTGCTGACGAAATTCGCCGAGCTGGTCGAGAAACACGCCGATGAGCTCGCCGTGCTCGGTGTGCGCGACAACGGCACCGAGATCGGCATGGCCTACAAGGCAGAACCGCTGTCGGCGGCAGGCACCATCCGCTACTATGCCGAGGCCATCGACAAGGTCTATGGCGAGATAGCGCCGACGGCCGAGAATGTGCTCGGACTGATCCACAAGGAGCCGCTCGGCGTCGTCGGCGTCATCGTGCCGTGGAATTTCCCGCTGATGATCGGTGCCTGGAAGATCGCGCCTGCACTTGCCGCCGGCAATTGCGTGGTGGTCAAGCCGCCGGAGATCGCCTCGCTGACGCTGCTGCGGCTGGCCGAACTGGCAAGCGAGGCCGGCTTGCCCGCCGGTGTGCTCAACGTCGTCACCGGGCTTGGCGCGGTCACCGGCGAGGCGCTCGGCCTGCATATGGATGTCGACGCCATCGCCTTCACCGGTTCCGGCCCGGTCGGCAGGCGGCTGCTCGAATATTCCGCTCGCTCCAATCTGAAGCGCGTCTTCCTCGAACTCGGCGGCAAGTCGCCGAACATCGTCTTTGCCGACGCCCCGGACCTGAAACAGACAGCGGTCGTCTCGGCCAATGGCATCTTCCGCAATTCCGGCCAGGTCTGCGTCGCCGGCTCGCGGCTTCTCGTCCAGTCAGCGGTCTACGACCGCTTCATGGACGAACTGCTCTCGGCAACCATGCGGCTCAAAGTCGGCGATCCGCTTGATCTCACCAGCGATGTCGGCGCGGTATCGAGCGCCGAACAGCTGGACAAGAACCTCGGTTTCGTCGCCAGGGCCACGGAAGAAGGTGCCCGTCTCGTCACCGGCGGCCAGCGGATGCTGACCGAGACCGGTGGCAGCTACATGGCGCCAACGATCTTCGAGAATGTCATGCAGGACATGCAGTTGGCGCGCGAGGAGGTGTTCGGGCCGGTGCTCGGCGTCATGCGCTTCGAGACCGAGGAGGAGGCGGTTCGGCTTGCCAATTCGACCGTCTACGGGCTTGCCTCCGCGGTGTGGACCGCCAATCTCTCCACCGCGCATCGCATGGTGCGCGCCATCAATGCCGGCGTCGTCCACGTCAACACCTATGGCGGCGCCGACATCACCGTGCCGCTCGGCGGCGTCAAGCAGTCCGGCTTCGGCCGCGACAAGTCGCTGCACGCGCTGGAGAAATATTTGGAACTGAAGGCGGCCTGGATCGCGCTTTGACGGCACGCTGAGCTCTCTGAGAATCTGACGACCTCCAGACGCGCGCAAGATCGCGCCGCGATCCGCTGCGGCCGGCCAAGCAGCGGCTTTTGCTCACGCTCTTGAAAATTTTGAGAGAATATTCCCGGCTTTGGCGAGAATGGCGAAACGCGTTCTTTGATAAACTTGATAGAATTTCTGAGGATGCGACCAAGGCTAGGCAATCCGCCTCGCTGCCATGACTTCACAACCGCAGAGATCAATCATGACTGACTTCAAGAACACTTTGCCATCTTCCCCCGGGTCAACCGTCAACCGGCGCAGTGGCCTTGCTCTGCTGTTCGCCTCAGTCGTCGCGATCGGCAGCCTGATTGCACCGCATGCGTCGTTTGCCGAGGACAAGAAGGCGATCAAGGTCGGCATCATCAGCGGCGAGGACGAGGACGTCTGGCGCGTCGTCGTCGCGCAAGCCGCCGAAAAGGGCCTTGCCATCGAGACGGTGGTATTCAACGACTACACCCAGCCCAACGAAGCGCTGGAGCGCGGCGAGATCGACGCCAACGCCTTCCAGCACCAGCCCTATCTCGACAACCAGATCAAGACGCAAGGCTACCACATCGTCCGTGTCGGCTATACCGGCGTCTGGCCGATCGGCCTCTACTCTAAGAAGTTCAGCAAGGTTGCCGACCTGCCCGAGGGCGCGGTCATTGGCGTGCCCAACGACCCATCCAATGAAGGCCGGGCGCTGCGCGTGCTGCAGAACGAGGGCGTGATCAAGCTCAGGGATGGCACCGGCATTCTGGCCACCACCGCCGACATCGCCGAGAACGCGAAGAAGGTGGTGATCAAGGAACTTGACGCCGGTATCGTCGGCCGCTCGGTCGAGGATCTCGATGCGGCCGTGGTCAACACCGACTGGGCGCTGAAAAGCGGCCTGTCGCCGGAAAACCGCATCGCGCAGGAGCCTATCGCCGACAATCCCTACCGCAACTTCATCGCGGTGAAGACCGGTAACGAGAACGAGGCCTGGGTGAAGACGCTGGTGGCTTCCTATCAGAACGAGGCGGTGAAGGCCGAGTTCGACAAGGTCTACAAGGGCACCGGCCTCAGCGCCTATTGATCCGGTCCTCGGCCGGAAGCCCGGTTCGAGAGCAACAGCGGTCCGCGCTCAGGCGCGGGCCGCGATTGCGTTTTCGGGAACAGGAATATTCATGAACCAGCATATCACGGCATCCGGGGAGACCGCCGATCCGACCCAGACCCGGCCCGACGCATCTCAGGATGTCGTGCGCCTTGTCGACCTGAAGCGCCATTTCGGTGTGACGGCGGCGCTCGACGGCATTTCGCTGACCGTGCGCAAGGGCGAGATCCTCGGTATCATCGGCCGCAGCGGCGCCGGCAAATCGACGCTGATCCGCTGCCTGAACGGGCTGGAACGGCCTGACTCCGGCGAGGTGTTCATCGAGGGCCGCGAGATCAGCCGGCTCGGCGAGCGCGACCTGCAGCCGCTGCGGCGGCGCATCGGCATGATCTTCCAGCATTTCAACCTGCTGTCGGCCAAGACCGTCGAGGACAATGTGGCGCTGCCGCTGAAGATCGAGGGCCGGCCGAAAGCCGAGAGGCTGAAGCGCGCCGCCGAACTGCTCGATCTTGTCGGCCTGTCGGAGAAAGCCAAGGCCTATCCGGCGTCGCTGTCGGGCGGCCAGAAGCAACGGGTCGGCATCGCCAGGGCGCTTGCCGCGCGCCCGGCGCTGCTCCTGTCGGACGAAGCCACCTCGGCGCTCGATCCGGAGACGACGCGCTCCATCCTCGCACTGCTCAAGGACATCAACCGGCAGCTTGGCCTGACCATCCTTTTGATCACCCATGAGATGGAGGTGATCCGTTCCATCGCCGACCGCGTGGCGTTGATCGACGCCGGACGCATCGTCGAGCAAGGGCCGGTCTGGTCGGTGTTTGCCGACCCACGCTCCGAGATCACACGCAGCCTGCTCGGCGCCATCAGGCCGCAGCTGCCGGCCGAGCTGGCAGCGCGGCTGCTGCCGGCGGCCGGTGCGGAAACCATCCTGCGCGTCGACGTGGCCGGCGAGGCGGCAAGCGGCCCGCTGC